>JAYVZM010000156.1:0-5383 GCA_043783345.1 Verrucomicrobiota bacterium | reverse complement strand
AGAAAGGCTACTCGGGCACGGTGATTTTCACGCGCGTCCCGCCGCTGGGCGTGACGAACGGCATCGGGCTGCCCGGCCACGACGACGAGGGCCGCGTGATCACGGCGGAGTTCGCCGACTATTTCCTGGTGAACGTCTACCAGCCGAACTCCCAGCGCGGGCTGACGCGGTTGAAATATCGCACGGAGGAATGGGACCCTGCGTTCCTGAAATACCTCAAGAAGCTGGAGAAGAAAAAGCCCGTGGTGTTTTGCGGCGACCTGAACGTGGCGCACACGGAGATCGACCTGACCAACCCGAAGACGAACCGCCGCAACGCGGGCTTCACCGACGAGGAGCGGGCGAACTTCACGACGCTGCTGGGCAAGGGGTTCGTGGACACCTTTCGCGAATTCGAGAAGGGCCCGGGCCACTACACGTGGTGGAGCCAGATGATGAACTGCCGGGCGCGGAACATCGGATGGCGCGTCGATTACTTCGTCGTGTCGGAGGCGCTGCGCCCGCGGCTGAAGCGCGCGTGGATCTCGCCCGAGGTGATGGGCAGCGACCACTGCCCGGTCGGACTGGAGTTGAAGTGATGCCGCCCGAGGCCGAGCTGAAGCGACTGCTGCGGCGCACGCCGCGGCTGACTCTGGCCGTGGCGGAGAGCCTGACGTGCGGGCACGTGCAGGCGCGGATCGGCGCGGTGTCGGGCGCATCGGAATTTTTTTTTGGCGGGATCACCGCCTATTCCCTGGAGCAGAAGGTGCGGCATCTCGGCGTGAACCGGGCGCATGCGCGGCGGGTCAATTGCGTGTCGCAGCGCGTGGCGGTGGAGATGGCGCAGGGCGCCTGCGTCCTCTTCGGCGCCGACCTCGCCTTGGCGACGACCGGCTACGCGGAGCCGAGCCGGGCGGACGGCATCCGGGCGCCGATGGCATGGTGGGCGTTGTGCCACCGGCAAAGCGGCAGCCGGGCGGTTGTCATTTTGGGCCAGGTGGAGATGCCGAGCGCCGGGCGGATCGCAGCGCAGGAGCGGGTGGCGGCCGAGGTGTTGGGTGCGCTGGTGGGGTATCTGCGGGAAGCGCGCGGATAGTTTTGCCTCATTGTGTAGGAGCCTGCTTGCAGGCGATTGAGAACTCACACCGAGGGACCACGTCCTGAATCGCCTGCAAGCAGGCTCCTACATAAAAGAGAGGGTTCCCGGCGCAAAAAAACCCGCCGGGCCGCGGCGGGTTGGGGGAATCCTTTTCCGATTACTGCGTGATGCGGGTCACGTAATCCATGATGAAATGCGCTTCCGGCGGCGCCTTGACCCAGTCGCTGAACAGCAGTTCGGGCATGCGGTCGTTGCTGTTATAGAACAGGCGGTTGGCCTCATCGTGGGGCGACATGAAACCGGTCTTGAGGGCGGCGCCGAGGTAGAGGCCCTCGACCGTGGAATAAACCAGGACGTTGGCCTCGGTGGGGATGGACTTGGTGACGGCCTCGCGCTCGGCGGCGCGGATGCCGGCGACGGCCTTGGCCTCGGCGCCGAGGTTCATGCGGTTCTTGAAGAGGAGGCGGGCGGTGGCGTCGTCCATCAGGACATAGACCGCGTTGATGGCCTTGCCGCCGGCTTGGAGGCCGAAGCTGATCTCGCCGGCGCGGAGGAAGGCCGGCACGGACCACTTGCCATTGGGGCGGCGGACCAGCGCGACGGCGTAGCCGTCCTTGACGCCCAAAAAGAAGCCGGCCTGGAACTGGTTGACGATGACGATGCCTTTGGCGCGGCGCAGGATGTCGGCCGGGATGGCGGTTTTGATGTTGCCCTGAATATTCTGGAGGATGGCCTCGCAGCTATCCAGGCGTTCGAGGACGGCGGCGCGCGTGATGCCGGCGGCCGGCAGCGCACTCGCGAGCGCGGTGACACAGAAAAGGGCGGTGAGGAACTTCTTCATGATGATGGGTCGGACAATGGGCCTGCGCCGGTGGAGCGCAAAGCTGTTTTCCAAGACGCGTATAAACAGATTAAGGCGGGGAATGAAAGCCCTACTTAACAAGAGCCACGCTTGGGACCCGCCCGGGAGGGGAAAGTTGCCGGGTTATTCGAGTCCGCGGCGGGCCACCTCATCCTCGTCCCAACCGAGGTAATGTCCCAGTTCATGCAGGTAGGTCAGACGGACCTCGTCGCGGAACACGGCCTCGGCGCCCTCCGCCACGTCCCAGATATTTTCGAGGAAAAGCAGGATCTGAGGCGGCAGGGGGTCGGATTCGGACAGTTCGCCCCCGTGTTCGTGACCGACAAACAGGCCCAGGATGTCGTCCTCAAAGCCCTCGTCGAGGATGTCATCGTTGGGGAGGCCTTCATAGCACACCGGCACCGCGGCGGCGGCGGCGCGCACCTCGGCAGGCAGGCGGCGTTGCGCGGTGGCCACGACCTGCTGGGCGACGGTCGAGAGCTGGGCGAGGGTCATGTCAGGGGGGAGGATACCCGGGTGAACCCGACTCGCCACCAGAAATCCGCCCGCCTACCGCGACGCCTCGCGGGACAGGTCGAAGCGCTCCAGTTTTCCGCCCAGCCACCAGATCGCGGTCGCCAGTTCGAAAACCAGCAGCCCGCTCGCGAGCACCAGCGACACGATGAGGGCGGTGGCCGGACCGACCAGCGCGTTGACGATGAACCAGGCCAGCCCCCCGACGGCGGCGACCGGCAGCAGGGACGCGACCAGCATCAGCAGGTAGGCGATCATGACGATCATGCTTTGGCCGATGGTCTCGATCCCGCCGGGATGCGGTCCGGCGGGCTTCGACCACGAGGGGAAATACAGGAGGGAGGCGAGGGGAATGCACATCATGAGGGCAATCAAGGGCGGCACAAGCAGCGCGATGGCGGCGGCACCGCCCGCCCCGCCGGCCAACAGGACCTGAAGCTTGGCCCGGGCCGGCAGGGTGCCGCTGGCCATGACCATGCCCAGCAAAAACAGCCATTCGACGAACGTGACCACGACGGCCGGTGGGAGCAGCTCGCCGATCACGATCTGCCAGCCGGGCAGGGGATACGCCTTGGTCATTTCCAGCTGGTCGAGGATCACCACCGTTTTCCGCCGCATGAACACCGGGCCGAGGACCAGCAGGTAAACGGCGAGTGTCAGGGAAAGAATTCCGATGGCCTTCAGGTAGGGCGCATAGACGGGTTCGCGGCCCAGCCAGGTGGTCCCCCCCACGACGACCGCGGCTGCGATCAGCCAGGTGCGCAACCGGTAGAACGGTCCGAGGGCGATCAGCGATTTCCACAAAAAGGCGAGGGGCGCCCAACCCCTGCCGCCGAGCGGGAAGGGCTGCGGGCGCTTCTTCTTCGGCGCCCGGGCGCCGTGCAGGCCGCCTTTCCGCATGGCGGCCAGGGTTTGCGCGGTTTTAGCCGAGAGTTCGAGCGAGGCCTCCTCAAAGGCCACGGCGGACCGCATCACCCATAAATAATGGATGCCGAGCAAGAGGAGGGCGGGCCCGACGGCGCGCAGGAAGTCCGGCCAGTTCGACGCGAGATACGGGCGCACCAGCCACCCGAACGGCGTCAAAATCCAGCCGAGCGGCGGCAGCTGCAGCAGGCGGCCCAGCCAGGGGACGGTGTCGCCGATCTCATTCCCCGTGGCCAGGGCTTGGGCGGCTTCACTCTGGCGCGCGACCACCCACCAGGCGCCGCCAAGCAGCGCCAGACCTCCGATGAGTGTCAGGACCCGCTTCCACCGGTTGAGGCCGAGTTTGAACAAGCGCTCCCGCGCAAACGAGGTCGCGATGAAATGCAGGTTGAGCGTGGAAAGGATCAGCCACCAGCCGAGGGCATGCAGCAGCGTGTTGCCACCGAGCACGGCGCCCCGCCGGAAGATGAAGGACAGGATCAGCGCCCCGAACAGGATCGCCACCTGGGAGCGCAGCAGCTTGTAGTGCAGCAGGCCGCGACGGGAGAGCGGCGCGGGAAAGAGGAACGCGGTCTCCGCCTCCGTGAAATGCAGCGCCGCCCGGTCGCGCCCGAAAATCCACCCGAGCAGCACGAACCCCAGCAGCAGGGCGGCGCCGAAGGGCACATATAGATCCGTGCCGCCGGGCATGAAATTTCCGAACGCATTCCGCGCTCCCGCGTGCCGGAAAAAACCGCCGAACACGAAGAAATAGAAATACGCCGCGCCGAGCAGGGCGGCCACCAGGTATTTCGGCTGGCGGAGCCGGCGCAGCCGCTGCGACAGGCTGTTCCGCAGCGAGGTGACCGTCAGATAGAGCAGGGCGTCGAACACGGGACCGGATTTCAAACGGCGGCGGCGGGCGGCTCCAGGGCGGGCGGTTCCTCCGTGGCGCGGAAAAAGACTTCCTCCAGGCTGGCGTCCGGATGCACCGAGAAACGCGCCCGGATGTCGGCGATCGAACCGTCGGCGATCTTCTCCCCGGTCTTGAGGATGAGCACATGGGTGCAGACTTCCTCGAGCAAGGTCAGCAGGTGCGAGCTGAGGATGAGCGCGGCGCCCTCCCGGCCGAGCCGGCGCATGGTTTCCTTCATCCGGCGGATGCCGCCCGGATCGAGGCCGGTGAGGGGTTCGTCGAAGAAAATCACCTTGGGCGAGTGCAGCAGGCCGCAGGCGATCACCAGTTTCTGCTTCATGCCGCGCGAGAGCTCGGCCGGCAGGAGGTCCTGCTTGTCGGCCATTTCCAGTTCCGCGAGGAGGGGCCCGGCGCGCTGCTGCCAGTCGGTCACGCGATAGATCCGGGCGATGAAATTGAGATGCTGCCCGACGGTGAGATGGTCGAAAAGCTTCGGCTCGTCGGGCAGGAAGGCGAGCTGCTGCTTGGCCGCCACGGGATCGGCGGCGAGGTCGATGCCGCCGATGCGCACGGTGCCGAGCGTGGGCGGGATGATGCCGGCCGCGCAGCGCAGCGTCGTCGTCTTGCCCGCGCCGTTCGGGCCGACCAGGCCAACGACCTCGCCCGGCCGCACGGTGAAGGAGAGGTCGCGCACCGCGGTGAATTCGCCGTAACGCTTGGTCAGGCCGGAGACTTCGATCATGGGGGCGGACTGTGGGCGAAACCGCCCGCCGAGTAAAGCGACACGTGGACGGCGGACAGGGACGCGCGGTTACACGGGGAAAAAAGATTTAGCCGGGGAAAAATACCCGGAGCGAAACATCATGTCCCCGGGTGCGTCTCAGTCCTCACCTACCGAATCTATCATGAAAAAGTCCACTGAAATCCTCCTCTTCGCGGCCCTGATTGGCGCCGCTTTCGTTATTCCCAACCTCCGGGCCGAAGAGCCCGCCGCCCCTGCCACTCCCCCGGCCGACCACGCCGGGCGCGATTCCGGCCGCCGCGGTCCCGGCGCCAGGTGGGACCGCGCCGCCAAGGAACTCGGGCTGACCGCCGATCAGGAAGCCAAGTG
>JAYVZM010000155.1:0-5394 GCA_043783345.1 Verrucomicrobiota bacterium | reverse complement strand
CGTTGACGAAGGCGCGGCGATAATACTCGAGCATCCGTCGCGAGACGGACGGGCTGAAGTAGGCGTTGCCGAGCTTGGCTTCGCGAATGGCCTTGATGACCTCGTTGGCCGCCGTCTGCTTCAGCAGATAGCCGATGGCGCCGGCGTCGGTCAATTGCTCGACATATTCGTCATCGCTGTAGGAGGATAGGATGATGACGCGGGTGGAGGGGATCTCATGGACGATCTGGCGCGTCGCCTCAAAGCCGTTGAGCAACGGCATGGCGATATCCATGACGACCACCTCGGGCATGTATTTTTTGGCCAGTTGAACAGCATGGCGGCCGGTCTCCGCCTCGGCCACGACTTCGATGTCGGGCTCGGCGGTGAGGAGGGCGCGCAGACCTTGTCTGACCAAGGCATGGTCGTCGGCGAGTAGAACGGTTATTTTAGGCATGGCGGGCGGGGGGATGGAGGCTGTGGTTGTGGGTGGTATGGACGGTTACGAGATGGATTTGAAGGGAATTGTTGCATGCAGGACGGTGCCCCGCTCCGGCATCGAAGCCACGGAGAACTCGCCGCCGACCAGGCGCACGCGCTCGGCGAGACCGAGGAGGCCCAGTTGCTCCGGCGCGCCCTCCGGTCGGTCGGCCAGCGCGAAACCGCGCCCGTCGTCATCGACCTGCAGCCGAACATCATGGGCGGCGCCGGTGATGGTGATTTTCACATTCTTGGCGCCGGCGTGCTTGGCGACATTGTTCAGACCTTCCTGGACGATGCGGTAGATGACGGTCCGCCGCTCCGAATCCAGCCGGGCGATGTGCTCGGGCCGTTCCTCGTCCAGCTCCACCTGGACGTTGGTGCGCTCGGTGAAATTCTTGGCGTAGTTGCGCAGTGCGGGAAGGAGGCCGAGGTCGTCGAGCATGGCCGGCCGCAGTTCCCGCGAAAAATTATGGATGCTGACCATGGTCTGTTCGATCAGGGTCTGGGTGTCGCTGATGCGGCGCTCCGTCTCGGGCGGGCTGGCGACGAGGCTGTTGCGCAGCACGGCCAGGTTCATGTTGATGGCCGTGAGCGCCTGGCCGACCTCGTCGTGCAGGTCGCGGCTGATGCGTTTCCGCTCTTGCTCCTGAATCTTGAGGATGCGATCGGACATCCGGCGGAGGTTCTCCTGCATCTGGTAGGCCTGATGAAAAAGCTCGCGGTAATGCTCCTCGCTTTGCAGCACGGCGGTTTCCGTGCGTTTGCGCTGGGTGATGTCCCGCGCGGTGGCGATGACGAGGTGCTGGGTCGGCAGCGACGTGGCGTTCCAGAGGGTCCAGATGGCGGAGCCGTCGCGGCACAGGCAGCGGACCTCGACCGCCGTCAGGTCCTCGCCATGGCCGAGCTTGGCCAGGTTTTCCAGGAACAGGGGCCGGTCCTCGGCATGCACGAATTCGATCAGCGGTCGCGCGAGCAGTTCGCCGGCCTCGTAGCCGAGGATGCGCGTCCAGGCCGGATTGGCGCGTTTCAGGAACCCGTCGAAGCCGGCGAGGCAGTGCATGTCGAGGGAGCGGTTGAAAAAGCTGTCGAGCTGTTCCTGCATCCGTTCGCGCTGGAAGACCGCGCCCAGCTCCGCCGCCGCCGCCTGGACCAGCGACAGCCCGTGCAGATCCGGCGGCTGGTCGGCGGTCAGGAAGAAAAGCATCAGCGCCAGCGTCTGGTCGCCGGCCGTGACGGGCAGGACGACCGCCGCGCGGAAACCCGCCCGCGCGGCGGCCTTGGCGCGGAAGAGCGCGGCGTCGACGGTGAGGTCGGCAATGAACACGGGGCCGCCCGCCCAGAGTTCGGCCAGCCGTCCGTCGCCGGTCCGCAGCGCCAGGCCGGCCGTGTCGCGGCGGAACTTCCCGCCGGGCAGGAAATCCGGGCGGTGGGCCGTGCTGAAGAGTTCCACGGCGCCGTTCGGGGTCGGCAGCCAGACTTCGCCGAGCGGCCAGTTCAACGCGGCGCACAGGCGCTTGAGGATGGAGGTCGTGGCGGTCGCCAGGTCCGGCGAGACGCTGAGCAGGTGGACGATCTCCAACAGCAGCTGGAGATGGCTTTCCGTGCGCTTGCGCGCGGTGATATCGCGGATGATCCCGATGGCCTGCCGGCTGCCCCCGGCCTGGCCCGGGTAGAGATGGACCTCGAAGTGGCGCTGGCCGGCGCGGCCAAATTCCAGGCACGCCTCGTAATGCTGTTTTTCGCCGTCGAGGCAGCGTTGGGCGAGCACCTCGTATTGGCGGAGGAAGTCATGGCGCTCCCACAGCTCCGCCATCGTCCCGTGCCGGGCCGCTTCCACGGGCCAGATGAAGGCAGGGGTGGAGTTCACCGGCGCATTGATGATGAAGCACCCATCTTCGGGCTCGAACGCCGGCGCGCTCACAGGGGGGGCGCTGCCCGCAGGCACGGCGGGAGCGGGGCGGGGTTCCACGAGTTGCGTGCCGGCGTTACTCATCGGCGGGAGTGGGAAAGCGGGCGACGAGCACCAGGGCATCGTCGGTGCCGCGGGCATGTTGGCGGAGAAGCTGGTCCGCGGCGCGCTGCGGGGGGTTGTGCAGCGCGGTGTTGCGGCTGAAATCCGTGCGCACGCCGTCGGTGGCCATGACCAGCACGTCGCCGGCGTGGACCGGAACAACGGCGGCATAGGGTGCCGGCAACTGCGCCCCGACCACGCCGCCGCGGAGCAGGGCGCTTTCCGACGTGGCGTTGTCGGCGGCCGTCTCCGCGCGGAAGAGCACCGCTTCCACGTTGCCCACGCCGCACAGGGTCAGGGTCTGGTCGTGGCGGTTGAAATCCGCGAGGGTCATCACCACGCCGCGGGTGCGGGCGAGCGCGGCATGGCACCGGTTCAGTTGTTCCAGCACGGAGCACTCGGGCATTCCGCGCAGCGTCGCCACGGCCCACGCCGCGGCGTGGGCGGCCTCCGGCCCGTGGCCGCTCCCGTCGATCACCGCCAGCAGCAGCCCGCGCTGGTGCGGCAGGAGCAGATGAGCGTCACCGGTGACACTTTCGCCGGGGGCGGTCTGCCGGGCTACGCCCCATTCAAGGCGATGGATGGGGCTTGCGATTTCCATGTTTGAGCCATTTCCGCATGGTGATTTTGGTGCCTTTGCCGACAATGGATTCGATTTCAAAATCGTCCATGAGCCACTTCGCCCCGGGCAGGCCGACGCCCAGGCCGCCGCGGCTGGAATAACCGTATTGCATCGCGCGCGTCACATCGGGGATGCCGGGGCCCTCATCCTGGGCGATGACCTGCAGGCCGCGGTGGCCGCCCTTCGTCAGGATGGAGAAGATCACCTCGCCGCGCTTGGCATGATCGAGGATGTTGCGGGCGATTTCGGAAATCGCCGCCGCAATCAGGGTGATCTCCGAGCCGGCAAAACCGAGCTCCAGCGCGAGTTCCCGCCCCTGTTGGCGGGCCGTCACGATGTCGATCGTGGAGCGGATCTCCAGGCGGATATCAAGGGCCTGATTTTGCATGGTGCTTGGATTTCAAGTCGAGAAAGGCGAGACCCTCTTCGAGGTCGAGCGCCGTGCCCACGCCCTCGAGCGTCAGGCCCAGCTGCACCATGGCGAACGCCACTTCCGGCTGGATGCCGACGATCACCGTGTCCGCGCCGCGCAGATTGAGCATGTGCGCGAGGTGGCGCAGGGTGCGGGTCGCAAACGAGTCGATCACGTCCAGGACGGTGACATCGATGATCACGCCGCGCGCCCGATACTGGCCGACCTTGTTGGCGAGGTCGTCGCGCAGCTGCAGCATGTCCGCGTCGGAGAGAACCGACTGGATGCTGGCAATCAGATAGCTGCCTTGCTTGAGGATCGGGACCTGCATGGGGAAAGGGGCTCAATCCATGGCGGCCCGGACGGGTGCCGCCATTTCGGTGGTCCGGACGCGGTAGCCGAGCATCTTTTCCGCGAGCTCGATGCCGCCCTGCAGGTCGCCGACCGCGTTCAATTTGCTCAGGTCGACGCCAATGGTGACGAGCGTCTGGGCGATTTCCGAGGACAGGCCGGTGATGATGACCCCGGCTCCCATGAGGCGCGAGGCCTCGACCGTCTGCACGACGTGGTTGGCCACGGTGGAGTCGATCGTCGGCACGCCGGTGATATCGACGACGACGACCTTGGCGCGGTTGTTGCGGATGCCCCGGAGCAATTGTTCGGTGAGCTGTTTCGCGCGCTGGGAGTCGATCACGCCGATGATGGGGAGAATCAGGAGTCGCTCCCGGACCTGGAGGACGGGGGTCGAGAGTTCGCGGATGGCCTCCTGCTGCTGGCGGATGATGCGTTCGCGCTCCTCGACGAAGCTGACGGCCACGGTGTTGGCGATGCGGTTGGCCGCGGGTTCGTAGGCATCCAGCACGCGGTTGAGCAGATCGAAGTCATGCTGGTATTTCTTGAACAGCGAACGCGCGAGGACGTCGCGCAGCAGCAGCACGATGCTGATGACCTCGTGGGTTTCGACGCCCCGGGGAATGATGCGCTCGGAGAGATTGCGGGCGTAGGCCTGGAGGGCGTCGACGCTGCCCGTCTCGAGCACCTCGACGTAGTTGTCGTAGACCGAGGTGACCTCGGAGAAGATCTCCTCCTTGGTCATCGAGGAGAGCAGCTTCGCGTCGAGAATGTTGCGGGCCCAGACCTCGCGGAGCTGGGTGCGGTTTTCCCGGAGGTGCGAGACCAGTTCGCGCAGGAGAAAATCGCTGTCGTTGTGGAGCGGGCGGGAGGCGAGGTGGGCATCGCCTGCGCGTTCCATGATTCCGCCCGGGTTGCCGGGGGGCGTGTCCAATTTGCGCGGGAGCCTGGATTTCTGAGCCATAGTGATGAGGGTTGGTGACCGTTGACTTTGCCGGATGAAAACCGATTCGAACCGGCGCGAGATAAAGCCAGAAAAGGTAGGTGTATCCCAGTGGGTGTTTACCCCAGCGGATAGGGGGTTCTGCGTATGCCTTCCCGCCTTTCCAGGGGGAACCGCGGGTCCAGGCAGGCGGATTTTGACGCAAAGGTGGGGAGGGGACCCCTATTCAGGGCTACGTCGAAGTGATTTACTGGGGTGATGTCATTTCTTTTCTCTGCCGGAGCCCGGCGTTTGGCCTCACCGGTCCTGCTTCTCGCCCTCGCGGCACTCACCACCCGGGCGGAATCCAAACCCGTCACGGGATTGGCGCCGCCGGACGGGACGCTGCGGGTGCTGACGCCGGACCTGCTCGAGGTTGAGCTCCTGCAACTCCGGGCCCCCGATGGAACCACAACGGTCCAGCCGTGGAATCTGGCGATGCCCGCCGCGGCCGTGATAATCCCCCGGCCGTCGCAATTCGAGGTGACGGCTGGCGGCCAGGAGTTCGCGGTGCGCGATGTGGCCCTCAAGCGGCGCGTGCTTTCGGCGCCGCT
>JAYVZM010000154.1:0-5409 GCA_043783345.1 Verrucomicrobiota bacterium | reverse complement strand
GACCGAACTGCTCGTGCTGGATCGTGAACTGACCGTATCGCTGGTCCTTTCCCGCTGCTTGCGGACCGCTTCCGGTGCCTCCCGCTGGGTGCTGCGTTTTGAGGAAGGTTTTCGCCCCGACCTGACAATTGCGGTCAGAATGGATGAGGCCAACCAAGGGATAAAGGATTACTACCTCTTGCCCGCGATCGACCTGAGCGAGGCAAAACTGCGCTTGGCCGACAACAATCATGTGCTCCTCGATACTTACCGATTCGACGACTTGGAGTTCTTTTTCCAGATGGCCGAGCGGGTCTCGGTGGAGGACGCCGCAGCATGAAAACTCCAGATGAATCGCGGGTCCGGATGGTTCCGGTGGACCGGGTCCGAGTCGTCAATCCGCGGGTGCGGGATAAAAAGAAGTTTGAGCGGATCGTGGAAAATATCGCGGCCGTCGGGCTGAAGAAACCAATTACGGTGACGCTTGGTAAGCCCGCCGAAGATGGTTCTGAAACCTTTGACCTGGTCTGCGGCCAGGGTCGCCTCGAGGCCTTCATTGCCCTGGGACAGCGGGAAATTCCTGCGCTGGTCCGTGGCCTATCGAAGACGGACAGCCTGCTGGCCAGCCTCATTGAGAATATCGCCCGGCGCCGGGGACGAGCGCTGGACCAGATCAAGATGATCCAATGGATGGAGGGCCAGGGACACAACGCCGCGGCAATCGCCACCAAGACCGGCCTGGGCACGGAGTATGTAAAGCATATCCTGAACCTGCTCCGTAACGGAGAGGACCGGCTCTTGGAAGCCGTCCTCAACGGCAAGATCCCGATCACCATCGCGGTCGGCATTTCCGGGGCGGCGGATGCCGATTCCCAGCGGATCCTGATGGAGGCCTATGAACGGAAGGAAATGAACCAGAAGTCGCTCCGGGCCTTTCGACGCATCGTCGACTTGCGCCGGACGTGCGGCAAGGGCTATGGGCAGCGCAAGAATGGCGGCTCAAGTCGCACCACGGCGCAGAGCCTGGTCAGGGCCTACCGCCTGGAAACCCAACGCCAAAAGATCCTGGTTAAGAAAGCCAAGTTGTGTGAGGCGAGGCTAAGATCGGTGTCCGCGGCTTTCCGGGTGCTCGTCAAGGATGAGGACTACGTGAACCTGCTCCGGGCGGAGGAGCTCCACACCATGCCAAAGTTCCTGGCGGAAAATGCGAGGAAATCAGCATGAACGACAAGGTGCGCGCAGCCTTCGCCCTCGACGGGGTTACTTTGCCACTTTCGGCAATTCACCCGATACGCCAGGTGAAGCCTACCGACCATGCCTTTGGAAAATACCGTTCCGTGCTCTCATCGATCAGGGAAGTTGGGTTGATCGAGCCCTTGATCGTATTTCCGCAACGAGGCGCACCGGGCGCCTATCTGCTGCTTGATGGGCATATGCGGCTGAAGGCCCTGCACGAGCTTGGTCGGAGCGAGGCCTTCTGCCTGGTGGCGAGCGACGACGACGCGTTCACCTACAACGACAAGGTAAGCCGGCTCTCGCTGATCCAGGAACATGCCATGATTGTCCGGGCCATCGAGCACGGGGTCACTCCCGAGCAGATATCGAAGGCCCTGAGCGTCGATGCCGGCAAGGTGAAGGCCAATCTCAGTCTGCTGGACGGGATCGACGCGGAGGCAGTCGAGATACTGAAGGACAAGCCGATCACAGCCGCTGCGCTGAAATTATTCCGAAAAGCGAAGCCCATCAGGCAAGTCGACATGGCGCAGCTGATGGTGAGCGGCAACAATTTCACCCGCGCCTATGCCGAGGCGTTGATTTTCGGCACGCCGGCCGAGCAACTGGTGGCCGGCAGCAAGCCGAAGAATACGCACGGGATCTCCGATGAAGAAATCTCCCGAATGGAAAAGGAGATGGAAACCCTCGAGCAGGATTACCGGCTGCATCAGGACGCGTTCGGGGAAAATTCGCTGCACCTCAATGCGACGCAGCGTTACGTCAGACGGTTGCTCGAGAATACCAAGATCAAGCGGTTCGTGGGAAACCGTTACCCGGAATTGCTGGAGGAATTTCAAGAATTGGCGGGACTGGAAATGCTCTGAGGGCTGACCCTGTCCCGCCGTGTAGCAAGCGTCCAACAGTCCAGCGGGCTGGCACCCGAAAGCCGCAACGTCCAAAGCCGAGAGGCGAATACGGGCATGAGGCTTCCGGCCTGGTGAAAATACGTTCTTTTGTCGCCCCTTGTTCGTCCTTGGGGCGCACGCCGCCAGCGCATGGGCGCGCCGTTGGTGTCGCCAAAAACCGAGCCCGCTCAGGTTGAACCTGGGCGGGCTCTCTTTTGAGCGGAATGATGATGCGCTGATATGCTACGCACCCGCCTGGGTGTCCCACACTGTCCGGCGAAGGACACTGAGCGGGCGGGCGGGCGGTGAGGGAGGCTGGCGGTGGGAGCGGGAGGTGAGGGGGGTGGACGCGCCCCCTAGGTGGGGTGGGAGCGTTGGGTTCGCATCTTTGGGGCATGAACCGATGCGATTGCCCGAACGAACTCGACGAGGAAAGATTGCGGCCGGTGCTGGCGGCGTGCGCGCCGCGCAACCGGTTGCTCGTGGAAATGGGATTCGAGACCGGGCTGAGGATATCGGAGCTTTTGGGCCTGCGGGTGGGGGATGTCTGGCAGAACGGAGCGCCGGTGCGGGTGTTGCGCGTGACGAGGAAAAGGCTGAAGGGTGGGCGAGGGGAACGGGCGCGTGCTGTCAGCAGCCGGGCGGTGTCGCTCAATGCGAAGGCGCGGGCTGTGCTGATCGATCAATTGGGCGGCCACTCATTACAGGACAAAGATGCGCCGCTCTTCCCCAGCCGGGAGGGTGGAGCGATCACCAGGCGGCAGGCGACCCGGGTGATTCGAAAGATCTTTCTGGCAGCGGGACTGGATCCGTCCCGGGTGTGGGCGGGGCACAGCTTGCGCCGTCGATTCGTGCGCCGGATCTACGATGCGACCAAGGACATCAATGTCGCAAGAGCGGCGGTGGGGCACCGGTGGATCGCGACGACCCAGTTGTATCTGGGGCTCGATGAGGAGGAGGCGCAGGAGGCGATCCTCCGGCTGGGCGAGGAAAACCCCGGAGTGGCAACCACGCCAGCGGCGGCGATCCGCATCTCTTGAACATGAAGCCAACCATGCCAGTCACCGATGCCCTCACCGCCAAGCGGGTCCTCGCCATGATGCACGGCCTGCTGGAGGACCGCGCCAGTCTCAACCCAGAGATGCAGGCCAGGCTCGACGAGTCGGTCGTGGAGTTCGTGGCCGGCAACCCCATCGCGCTATCGGCGATCCTGCACAATCTGCCCCTGATGGCGGGGCATCCGGAAGCGATGGGCCGGCTGCTGCAGCGGGCCCACGAGCGCGCGCAGAAACCCGAGGACCGACAGTGGGTGACAAACCAAGCCAGGCTGGCGGGCTTCCCGGAGCTATTTCCTGCCGTCCCCAAGGCGCCGGTCCAGATGGTTCTGACGAAATCGCAGCAAACCGGGCTCCGGCGCCTGCGGGCGATGGCCAATCTCCATTTTGACGGTTCGTATCGCTATGGGATCCAGCTGCGCACCACGGCACTGCTGGTGGGACCAAGTGGGGTGGGCAAGACAGCGCTCGTGCGCCAGCTTGGGACCAGCCTCGACGTGCCGGTGCTGAAGCTGACCTACGGGGATTGGATAATCAGCGGAGCCAGAATCGAACCAAACACCCTGCGACGCGTGCAGATGGCCCTCGACCGTCATCCTCGAGTGATTATTCACGTCGACGAACTCGACAAGTTCCACTTCAGCGAGGACGCCTGGACGCGGTCCGTCATGGCGGAAATCTACTGCCTGCTTGACCGGGACCTCGGCGGTGGAGGCACCTTGGCTTCGCCGTGGAAGCCCGAGCATGCGGAGAAACTCCGCCGGAATGTGTTCCTGGTCGGGTCCGGCACATGGAGCGACTTGTGGGCGAAGCAGAAGGCGCCCTCGATCGGGTTCTGCCCGGGGAGCGCGTCGGCGGGCGGGGACATGAACCGGCGGGTGCGGCACGCCGGGGTGATCCCGGATGAGCTGCTCAACCGGTTCAACGCCGACTGGATCATGCTCGAGCCCTACACGGTCGAGGACTTCCGGAGCATCGCGGGGCAGTTGAAACTGGGGCCCGCCGTGCTGGACCCGGTCGCCGCGGCCGCCAGCGGGTTGAATTTCCGCGCCGTCGAGGCGGCCCTCACGGCCGACTCGCTCCGTTCCTACCTCCGCGACGCGGACCCGCATCTATGAGGGCCCCGATAAACTTGGAGACGTCCATCCACCACCTCTTCGCCACCCCAACCATGAGCTTCAGAATCCTGCACACCGCCGACCTGCACGGTCGAATTGATTGGCTTCGCTGGCTGCGCCGGCAGGCACGGGATTTTGATCTGGTGTGCATCGCCGGCGACCTCCTGGACCTGCGCGAGGACCAGCAGATAAAGATGCAGATCGATCAAATCAGCGCCTTGCTGCGGAGTTTCCCTGCGCCGCTCGCCATCAGTTCCGGCAACCACGACATGGTTCACGACGACGCGGCGAATCCCGGGCGCCTGTGGCTTGAGGCCCTGCGGAGGGAGAATCTCTGGATTGACGGCGACCGATTCAATCTGGGTGGACACACCTTCCGATGCCTGGGCTGGGGCAATCCGGTCCCGCCCGCCAATGCGGGTGAAATCTGGATCACCCATGCCCCGCCCGATAGGTGCGAGGTCGGCTTGAACCGCCGAGAACAGGATCGGGGCGATCACGAGCTGGGCGAGGTCTGCCGTTCGGGTTGGGGCCCCCAGATCGCGCTCTGCGGCCACGTCCACGAGGCACGCGGCTGGCAGGCGCGCGTGGGGTCGACTTTGATTCTCAATCCGGGTCACTCGCCGGCCGCGACGTTCCCGAGCCACTGCATCGTGGATCTCGGCCGGGGCTCGGCCGAATGGCGCCGCCTCTTGGGCGTCATTGAAACGGTTGCATTCGGAGAACGCCGCCTCGAGGTCCTGCTGGCCGGCCTGGGCGATCTGGAGATCGAAGCCCTGCTGATCCGCGCCATCGCCAGCCTGCGTGCGGAAGGAACCACCCTGACCCCGAGCGAAATCGCCGAATTCCGCCAACGCCTGCGGGCTCTGGCGCGCAACACCTGACTTTTATGATACCAAGAAATCCCGTAACTATCCGCGTGGGCTTCGCCCTGCTCGTCGATGCGATCTCCCGGCTGTTCAACCTGGTGCGGATCGCGTTCTTCACCGCCATGGTTTTCGCCGTGCTGATGAACGCCGGCCACCAGGATCACTACCATTCACAGAAATGGATGCTCGATTTGGGTGTGCTCTGGGTGCTCGCCACCAAGCTCTCCCGCTGGTTCGCCATTGTGCGCGATGGAGGTGGCCTGTGAGC
>JAYVZM010000153.1:0-5418 GCA_043783345.1 Verrucomicrobiota bacterium | reverse complement strand
GGATTGCTCGACGCCCCGGATGCGAAGCAGGTCGCGGCGATGCTGCGCGGGCAGGGATTGTTTCCCACTGAGGTCGCGACCGCCTTGCCTCGCCATGGCGGGGCTGCGTCCCTGCGGGCCAACCCGGCCGAGGCTCCGGCTTCGGTCTACCGGTTTCCGTCCCCCGTTGTCTTGCGCCTTCCGTTCATCCGCATTGTGAAGCCGAAGGAACTGGCCGGGTTCACCCGGCAGTTGGCGACGCTGTTGCGGGCGGGCATGCCTTTGTTGCGTGGTCTCGAAGTGCTGGCCCGGCAGGAACACAACCGGTCGTTCCGCCGCATCCTCGAGGCGCTGGCCGAGACCATCAAGTCGGGTGGCACGCTGTCGGAGGCCATGGCGCAGCACCCGCCGGTGTTTGACCGGCTCTGCCTCAACATGGTCAGGGCCGGCGAGGCGGGCGGGGTGCTCGACGGCGTGCTCGAACGGCTGGCGCACTTTCAGGAGAAGAGCCTGCGCTTGAAGGGCAGGATCGTCGCGGCCCTGGTTTATCCCATCGTCGTCATGGCGGTCGCGGTCCTCATTCTCGCCGGGTTGCTCGTGTTCGTCGTGCCGAAGTTCAACCAGATCTTCGCGGATTTGCTCAAGGGGGCGCCGCTGCCGCCGCTGACCCGGGCCGTGATCATGATCAGCGGCACCGTGCAGAAACATTTTCTGCTGGTGCTTCTCGCCGGCGTCGGCCTCGGGATCGTGGCAAAAATGTTCCGGCGCACCCGGAACGGGGCGCGGCTGTTCGATACCGGGCTGGTGCGGCTGCCGCTGTTCGGCGAACTGGTCCTGAAAGGCATCGTCGCGCGCTTTGGCCGGACGCTGGGCACCCTGCTGTCCAGTGGCGTGCCCATTCTCCCGGCGCTGCTCATTACCCGCGATACCTGCGGCAACGTCCGGGTGGCGGAGGCCGTGACTGCGGTGCATGACCGGGTGAAGGAGGGCGCTTCCATCGCGCGGACGTTGGAGGCAACCCGGGTCTTCCCCCCGATGGTCACGAGCATGATCGATGTCGGCGAGCATACCGGCCGGCTGCCCGAAATGCTCGGGAAGGTGGCCGAGATCTACGAGGAGGAAGTGGACAGTGCCGTCGCGGCGCTCAATTCGCTCATCGAGCCTCTCCTGATCCTGTTTCTCGCCTTGGTGGTGGGCACCATCGTCATCGCACTGTTCCTGCCGATTGTGCGGATTGTCCAGCTGCTGACATAAGAAGCAGCCGATATTCCACCACCCAGGCATGTGGACTCAAAGTTTGGGCCAGCCTCGACTCCGTGTCCTGGTGGTGAAATCAAGGCAAGGCCGGCGATTTGTTTTCCGCGCAACGGCAACGCCGGTCCTGAATCGCTGTCACCATCCCATGGGCAGAATTCTCGACCAGCTAAGACGCACCTGGCAGCGCGATCACGCGGGCCGGAGATTCCAGGACCGTTACGAAGCCGGGTGCGCGGCGAGGAAGGATGCCCGCTGGACGCGTCGGGCCTTGCGGATTCTGCGACTGCTGGTCGCCTTGGGCGCGATCGTGGTCGGCCTGTTCCTTACGGTGCTGCCGGGGCCGGCCATCCTGTTTTTTTTCATCGCCGGCGGCTTGCTGGCCTCCGAGTCCCTCTACGTGGCCCGCTTCCTCGACTGGGGCGAGGTCAGACTGCGCTCCGGCTGGGACTGGCTGCAGCCGCGCTGGCACCGGCTGTCCTGGCTGGCCAAGCTTGCGCTGATCGGATTGGTGGCGGGTGTGGGCGCCGGCCTGACTTACCTGGCTTACGCACAGTTTATGAGGTGACGCCGCCCCCGTCCGCCGAATGGCCGGGGTGGTGAAACCAAGCAGGCGAGCGCGGACGCCCGCGTCAGAGTGCCCGTTGGCGGTCCGCGCGCGCTGGCCTGCAGAGGAGAGAGGGGGGGTCAGGCTCCGTCGGCGCCGATCGATGTGGTCGCGCAAGCGTCCATCGCCTCTTCCACCGTCGCAATTTCCTCGGCGGTCACGGGTTGCTTGATAAGGAAGGACATGCCGTCCTCCGTTCGCCCGAAAAACTCGGGGGCAAGGGCGCGGCATTGGTCACAGTCGATGCAGGAGGTATCGACGTAAAATTTGCCGACGGCATTTTGTGGGACACGGTCGAGAATAGTAGCCATAAGGGAGTGAGGATTGTTGCCAGACTTTACCCGTTCCCGCGTCTGGCGGCTCACCACATCTTGACCAACACTTGTCGTTTCTTGACGGCCAGCCGGTGCGAGCTTCGGGCCCTCAGGAGTTGAAGTTTTTCCCCAAAGACGCCGGGCACAAAATTCCGGCCCTGTTTTTCGTCATCTGTCCTCAGTTCTCCGTCTGCTGGCTGCCGTTCACTTCACCGGCTTCGTAAGCAGCAGCTGGGCATTCAAGCCGAGGTGCTTGTCGGAGAACTCGTCGTTCTCGCCGGCTTGGCGGAGCAGGCGCTGCACCATGCCCATCTTGGCGTCGAGATCGTCGATCTTGGCGACGAACACGGCCTCGGGCGTGGCGGCGACGACGGCGGCGCCCCATTCGAGTTCGCCCTGGTGGCTGAGCACGATGTGCTCCAACCGCTCGAGCAGGTCGGAATTGAGCCTGGCCTTGAGCCCGGCCTTGCGGACGAGCTGGTAGCCGAGAACGACATGGCCCTGCAAAATGCCCTTGCGGCTGCGCGACGTGGCGAGCGTGCCCTGATATTCGATGACCTTGCCGGTGTCGTGCACCAGGATGCCGGCCATCGCGAGGTCGGCGTCGATCTCGGGATAGAGGGGCGCGAGAACCTTGCAGGCGCGGGCCATGTGGCAGGTGTGCTCCAGCAAACCGTGCCGGTAGGCGTGATGCATGGCGAGGGCGGCGGGCGCAACGCGGAAGGCTTCGCCGATCTCATCGAACACCGCCTGCACGGTCGCGCGCAGCTCGGCGTGGGTGAGGGAGGCGATGTGTTGCTGGAATTCTGTCCAGAGCGCGGCGGCGTCCTCGGGGGCGGTTTCGACGAGGTTGGCCATGAGCGGCGAGCCTGCGAGCTGTTCGATCGAGATTTCCTCGGCGCGCAGCAGGCGGGGGGAGAAGCGATTCTGGTAATAATCCACCTTGGCCTCAATCCGCACGACGGCCCCCTCCTTGAGGTTCTTGAAAAACTCGAAGGCCGGGTTGTCGCTGAAGCAATTGCAGGTGAAAGTGCCGGTCTTGTCGCCGAGTTCGACCATCAGAAACGGGTTGCCCGTCTTCGTCGGCCGCTCCGCCAGGCGTTTGATGAGGAGGACGCTCGTGAAGGTGTCGCCGCCGGTGCGGTCGAGGGACTTGATCTCGCGGACGGCGAGTGGGGTGGCGATGTCGGACATGTTGATAGCTGTAAGGTGTAAGGTTTAAGTTGTAAGCGGAGAAGGAAAAGTCGGGGGCAGGAAGCTTAAAACTTACACCTTAAAACTTAAAGCGCCGGCTTCGCCTAGCCGTATTTCTTCACGAGGACGGTGTAGTCGCGGAAGAAGGGATGCCGGGCGTTCTGGAGCAGCGCATAGAACACCGTTTCGGCCGGAAGCACGGCGCAACCGGCTTGGGCAAGATGAGTCAGCACCGTGGCGGCGTCGCCGGCCCGGCGTGCGCCGACACAGTCGGCCAGCAGCGTGACCTGATAACCCGCCTGCAAGGCGTCACGGGCCGTCTGATAGACGCAGACCGGCGTCTCGAGGCCGGAAATCAGCAGGTGTTTCGCGCCGCCCGCGCGGAGCCGCTCGACAATTTTCGCATTGCCGAAGGCCGAGAAGGCGTCCTTGCCCATGGCCTCGGGTTGGTCGGAGAGCGCAAGCAGATCCTCGGCGGTGCCACCGAGCTTGGCCGGCACTTGTTCGGTGAAGAGCACCGGCAGGCCGAGTCCTTTGGCCGTCTCCAAGGCGAAGGAGCAGCGCCAATGCACCCGCTGGCTATCGCAGATCGCCGCCAGAAAGACCGGCTGCATGTCGATACAGAGGAGGAGGGTATCAGCGGCGGGTGGGGCGATCTTCCCTGAGACTGTCGGAGCGGTCACGGGACTACCTTTGCCGGCTTTCGTCCCGGCACAATCCGTATTTCCGGCTATCCTCGGGCTAGGGTCCGAAATACCGCTCCCGCGCCTTCACCTGCACGATCCGTTTTTCAGGCAGAAGGTAGGCGGTCAGGCTGCCGCCGAGCACGCACGCCGTGTCGATGCCGAGCGTCCACTTGGTGCGGGCGATCTCCTCGCGCGGCGTGTGCCCGTAGACGACGAACGGCGGGCCCTCCCACAACGTGGACCAATGGGGCGCATCGGGCATCTCGGAGCGCTTGTGCGGCTCGCCGTCCTTGCCCACCACCTGGATGCGGGTGACGATCCGGGCCGGCTGCTTCGACCAAGGCTTGTCGGGCAGGAACCCCGCATGGACAAATACCACACCGAGTTCCTCGTCCTCGTAGGTGAGTTTCATCGCCTCGAGGTAGTCCCAGTCCTTGCCGCGCAGCTGCTTCATGGTCTCGTAGTCGTATTTCTTGAGGTGGGTCGGATCGTCGGTGTGCCGGTAGTTGAGATGGCGCAGCTCGTGGTTCCCCAAAAGGGAGGCCGTGGCGTGTTCGCGGGCCAGCTCGACCACCTTGCCACTGTCGGGCCCGCGGCTGATGAGGTCGCCGAGGAGGATCAGGCGGTCTTCCTTCTTCAGGTCGAGCTTCTCGAGCAGGTCGGCAAATTCCTTGTGGCAGCCGTGGATGTCGCCGATGGCGATGAGTCTACCGGGCATGGGAAACAGCGGGGAGCAGGGAGCGCGGAGTGGCGAGCCAGAAGATCGCACGCGGAGAGGATTTTTCGCCAGCGGCCGGATTCCCCCGGTCTCCGCCCGCTTGGTGTGGCTCCTGGTCCCCGGCTCGTTGCTCCATGCTTTTCTTGCTAGCGTTCAGAGCTTGCGAGGGTAAACAAGAAAACGCCCATGGAGCTTAATCTTCACCCGATTGCCACAAAGTGTTTCGTCAGCGGCCGCGACTTCGCGGAGAATGACCGCGTCGTCTGCTACCTGGCGCGGGAGGCGACCGGGGAGATCATCCGGCGCGATTTGCTGAAGACAGAGGACGGTCGCTTCATGCCGCCGGCCTTCATCTATTGCCGCTGGGTCGTGGGCTTCAAGCAGCGCAAGGCCGACGAAAATCCGGCGCTGACGCTCAAGCTCACCGCCGAGAATCTATTCCTCACCCTGGCTTTGCCCGTGAATGTGCCGGAGGACACAGTTCTCGGGACATTCGCCCCGGCGCAGGCCGGCGGACGAACCCCGGGACGAGAGCACTCGTCAACAGGGCACACCGGGTTTGCAGCAGCAACCAACAGTGCCACCTCAACGCTGAACACGCCGCTCCTGCAGTTCCTCGCGCTCATGCTGGAGCGCAAGAAGCTCATCAAGCCGCGCGGCCTGACG
>JAYVZM010000152.1:0-5438 GCA_043783345.1 Verrucomicrobiota bacterium | reverse complement strand
CTGGAGGGAGGGACGGACATCCGAACGGTGCAGGAGCTGATGGGCCACGCCGATGTGCGGACCACGCAGATTTATCTGCACGTGATGCAGAAGCCCGGGCTGGGCGTGCGCAGTCCGCTCGACCGGGCTTGAGCGGGGTTCCGGCTCAGCTCTGCGGCTTGAGCTGGCTGAGCAGCCGCTGGAACTCCGGGTCGTCCTTGAGCAATTCCAGATCGGGGTCCTGTTGCATCCAGTCGAGATCGTCGTAGCCCAGGGACACGGCCTTGCGGAGGGAGCGCAGGGCATCGGGGCGTTTCTTGCAGAGGGCGAGACTGCAGGCCAGGTTGTAGTGGGCGGTGGGATTGTCGGGCTCGAGACGCACGAGCTTGCGGTCCATCTTCAGGCCGTCGGTGATGCGGCCCACCCGGGTGTAGAGCCCGCCGAGCAGGCCGACCACCTCCACATAGCCCGGGCAACGCTGGTGCACGGCCTCGAAAAATTCGATTTCAAACTGGGGATCGTGCCTGGGGGGGCGGGACATGGTTAGCGTTTGTGCCGGTTGGGGCAGCGTCCGCTCTGGCGGAAGGCGATGCACTGGGCGCTCACCTGGAGGCGCTGCGAAATGGGCTTGAGGCCGAGCTTCAGGGAAACGGTGCTGCCATACCACTCCATGAACGGGGCGCTGATTTCGAAAATCTTGTCGCAATCCACGCAGACCACCTGGGCGACCTGCGTGTTGCCCTTGGCCGCGGGCAGGTAGTATTTCTCCCCGCTGCCGATGTCGACCTCGCGCAGGATGTGGCTTTCGGTCATCAGGGGCAGGGTGCGGTAGATGGTCGCGCGCGACACGGAGTCGTCAATGGCCCGGGCATGATCGAGGAGTTGTTCCGCCGTGAAATGCTCCTTTTGCGCGAAAGCGGCGTCCAGAATCGCCAGCCGCTGGTTGGTCACGCGCAGGCCCTTGCCCGCCAGGTAGGTTTGGAATCTTTCGCGGGGGATGTCGTCGCTCACTGCGGGAATGTCGCCCCGGCCGTTTCGGCGTGTCAACCCGTAACCATGCGCCGGGGGAGCTTGGCTTCTGTAGGCCAGCGAGCTTGCTCGCTGGCCCATGGCTTTGGCGCCGGAAACGCGTTGCCACGCCCGCCCGCGCGTTCTCACTGGGAGCGATGATCGTGGGGGTCCAGCCGCTGGCGGGTTTCGACAAGCTCCTGCACTACAAGGTGCCGGAAACGCTGCGCGCCGCCCTCCGTCCGGGCTCGCTGGTGCGCGTGCCGATCCTGAACCGCTCGCACCTGGGGCTCGTCATGGAGACCAACGCCGTGCCCGACTGTCCTCCGGAGAAACTCAAGGCGGTCAGCGCCGTGCTGCACGCCGTCCCGGCGCTGACGGCCGACCTGCTCGAACTCGCCCGCTGGATGCACACTTACTACGCCGCGCGCATGGAGGCGGTCCTCGAGGCCATGATTCCCTCCGCGGTGCGAGGCGAAGCGCAGCTCAAATCCGAGAAATACCTCAGCCTCGCCCGGCCCGTGACGACGGAGGAACAGGCCGCGCTGGCGAAAAAGGCCCCGCAGCAGGCTCGGCTGGGCGAATTTCTCCGCCAGCAGTTTCATCCGATCAAGAAATCACTCGTGCTCTCCCGCCTCGGGCTCACGGCGGCCGTGGTCACGGCGCTCCTCAAGCGCGGCCTCGTGCGCGAGGAGATCCGCCACGTCGAGCGCGTGGCCTACCCGGACAACTGGACCGGGGGCGAGATCGTGACGGGGCTGCCGCCGCGGCTCAACGACGAGCAGGCCGCCGTGGTGAAAGCCGTCGCCGACGCCTTGACGCGGAAGAAGTTTGCCGTGCACCTGCTGCATGGCGTCACGGGCTCGGGCAAGACGGAGGTCTACCTGCGCGCGGTCGAGCAGGTGCTGGCGGCCGGCGGCAGTGCGATCTACCTGGTGCCCGAGGTGGCATTGACGCCCCAGACCGTCGCCCGGCTGCGCGGCCGGTTCGAATCCGCCGGACACAAGACGGTGGTCTGGCACAGCCACCTGAGCGATGGCGAGCGTTTCGACGGCTGGACCGCCCTAGCGACCGGGCAGGCGAGGGTGGTGGTGGGCGCACGCTCCGCCGTTTTCGCCCCGGTGCACGACCTGCGGCTCATCGTCGTCGACGAGGAACACGAGCCCGCCTACAAGCAGGACGAGACGCCGCGCTATCACGGTCGCGACGTGGCGGTCTACCGCGCGAAGCTCGCCCATGCCGTCTGCCTGCTCGGCTCGGCCACGCCGTCGCTGGAGTCCTTCGCCAATGTCCAGTCGGGAAAATACCAGCTCAACGTCCTGACGAAGCGCGTCGATGACAAGAAAATGCCCGACATCCAGATCGTCGACATGCGCATCGAGGTCATGCGCCAGCGCGGGCTGGTGACGCTGTCGCGGCTGCTGGTCGACCACATGCACCAGCGCTTCGAGCGGAAGGAGCAGATCATCCTTTTCATCAATCGCCGCGGTTACTCCTCGAGCATGCAATGCCGGAAGTGCGGCCACGTGGAGCAATGCCCGCATTGCAGCGTGGCCATGACCTACCACCGGGCTGACGAGACCTTGAAATGCCATTTGTGCGGCCATGCCCGTGGCGCGCCGGTGGTCTGCCCGGCGTGCGCGGCGCCGGACATCCGCTGGCGCGGGATGGGCACGCAGCGGGTCGAGGAGGCGGTGCGCCGGGTGCTGCCCCGCGCGCGGATGGAACGCATGGACTCCGACACGATGTCGAAGAAGCATCGCTTCCGCCAGATCCTCGGCGACTTTCGCGCGGGCAAGATCGACATCCTCATCGGCACGCAGATGATCGGCAAGGGGCTCGATTTCCCCAACGTGACGCTCGTCGGGCTGGTCGACGCCGACATGTCGATGCACGTGCCGGATTTCCGGGCCAACGAGCGCACGTTCCAGCTTCTGGTGCAGGTGGCGGGCCGGGCCGGGCGGGGCGACCGCGCCGGCGAGGTGGTGGTGCAGACCTTCACGCCGAAGTCGGACGCCGTCCAGTTTGCGCGCAAGGCCGATTTCAACGGCTTCGCCGAGGCCGAGCTGGCGATGCGGAAGAAGTTCAACTACCCGCCCTACCGCCACCTGATTCACCACCTTTTCCGCGGGCCGAATCCGGAGAAGCTGAAATTCTACGCCGAGCACTGGGTGAAGCTGGTGGAAAAGGAGCTGGGCGGCGCGGTGGAAATCCGGGGCCCGGCCCCGGCGCCGATCGAAAAGGTGAAGGACGAATATCGCTACCAGGTCTGGTATTTCTGCGCCCGCGCGACGAAGGTCGTGCCCGGGCTGGTCCGGCTGCAGGCCGGCTTTACCTGGCCCGACGACGTCAGCCAGGTGCTGGATGTGGATCCCATGAGCCTCCTCTGAACGCTGCGCGGCGGACGCCGGGCGCCCCGTTCCATTGGGACCTTGTGCCGCGGAAGGGTGTCAGGTATACCAAATCCGCATGAATTCGAGTTCAATACCCTCTCATCCCAAGCTGCAGACCGTCACGCATTGGTGGCGTGATTTCGCCGCTTTTTTCCAGCGGGGAAACGTGGTGGACCTGGCCGTGGGCGTCATGATCGGCACGGCCTTCGGCAAGATCGTCTCTTCATTTGTGGCCGATGTCGTGACGCCGCCGCTCGGGCTGGCGATGGGCCGGATCAAATTCACCGAATTGAAATGGCGCTTGGGTGGCCCGCCCGATGCGCCCGTTACGCTCAATTACGGGAACTTTCTCCAGGCGCTGCTGGATTTCATGCTGATCGCCGTGGTGCTTTTTGTCGTCATCTCCCTCGTCAACCGGCTGCACCGGAAACCGGCGCCGCCGGCCTCGCCGGTTTCGCTGACGCGCGACCAGGAATTGCTGATCGAGATTCGCGACGAATTGCGCCGGCGGAACCAGGCGGAAAAACCGCCGGCGTGAGTTCGTAGGCCAGCGAGCTTGCTCGCGCCGAAACAGCGCCCGCCAGCGGGCTGCCTACCGCTGGGGTCATTTATTGGGCAGGCGGACAGTGGCGGGACGTGCGGCGGCCAAGGCCGCCGTCAGTCGGCGATCCTGCCCACCAGTCGGCCAAGATATTTCTTGGCATACAGGACGCTGCGCTCACGGACGACGCGTTCGGGCGGATGGCGCCGCAGGCCGAGCTCCGGCGCTTGGGCGATCACCTTGCCTTCGTCAGGAGACAGGATGATCCAGGTCAGGATGCCGCGGAGTTGGGTTCGTTTGTAGCGTGCCTGCAATTGATCGAAAACGATCCGGCCGATCTCGGCCTCATGCAGGTCCGCGCTGATGTCGGCGACGGCCGCGACACTCAGCAGATTGCGCGCCTGCTGGCCGGCGTCGCCCGCCAGGCCGGGCGGCCAGGCCGAGAGCTTCGCGGCAAACGCGGCGACAAACGGATTTTCATCGCCCGGCCTGAAGGGCGGCGCAAGGCGCGTGACCAACTCGTTGTCGCCGGGCAAATCCTCATAGGTGATGCTTTCCATCTGGGCGTCGGTGACGGACTCGTAGGCGGCAGCGGACGGCAAGACGGGCTGCAGCCGGCCGGTGGCGGCGGCCGCCAGTCCGATGGCCAGCCAGGCGAGCAACGCGGCGGCCGTCCCAGCCAGCGCGGAGCGGCCGGGGCCCCGGCCGGCGTCCCAGCGAAACAGCCTGGTTCCGGCGATTCCGGCCGCCGCGCCGATCACGACGAGCGCCAGCAGGCTGAACCCCGCCCCGCGCAGGCCCGCGGGGTCGGTGAAGCAGCGCTGCAGCACGTCGACCGCGTAGCGCCCCGGCATGAAGCCGGCGACGCGCTGCGCCCACAGCGGCAGGATCACCAGCGGCACGCCCACGCCTCCGATCATGATCATCGGCAGGAACAGGCACTGGCCCAGGGCTTGCACCGCCGGCACATCATCGGCCAGCGCGGCGACCAGCAGGCCAAGTCCGAGAAAAGGCAGGGCCACGCCCAGAAACGCCACCACCGCCTGGAGCGGATGCAGCGGCAGAGGCGTGCCATAGATAACGCGGGCCAGCGCAATCTGCAGGCCCACGGCGATCCCGACATTGACCAGCCGGGCCAGCAACGTGCCCAGGACAAGGCTTCCGGTGGGCACGGGCAGCAGCCGGTAGCGGCGCCAGACGCCCCGCTCGCGTTCCGCGACCAACGCGGTGGGCAGGCCGATGCAGGCGCCGCCCAGCAGCGTGATGGTGAGCAGCTGCCCCATCCGGGCCAGCAGCGGCGGCGTGTCGTCGCGAAACACACTGCCGAAGGCCAGCAGGAAAAAAACCGGCATGACATAGCCGTAGGCCAGCGCCTGCTTGCTGCGAAAATTCAGCCGCAGCGTGAGCCGGAAATGCCGGAACAGGCCGGCGAGGGCGGAGCCAGGGATCATTTGCGGCGGGACGGTTCGGTTGGAGTGTAGCAGCCTGCTTGCAGGCGATTCAGGGTGTGGTTCGTT
>JAYVZM010000151.1:0-13168 GCA_043783345.1 Verrucomicrobiota bacterium | reverse complement strand
CCCCCCGCGACAGTCCCCTGACTTGCACTTTCCCCCCATCCTGCGCACATTCCTCCCATGCCTGCCGATATCGTCGAAGTTTCCATCAAAGGCCTGATGCCCACGGCCAACGGCTGCGCCGTGTTCCTCGGAAACGACGAAAAAGTCTTCGTCATCTACGTCGACCCCAGCGTGGGCAGCGCCATTTCGATGACCATCAATGGCGTCAAAAAAGAGCGTCCGCTCACCCACGATCTCATCGGTCACCTGCTCCTGGGTCTGGAAATCAACCTCGAGCGCATCATCATCAACGATGTCAACGACGGCACCTATTTCGCCCGCATCATCCTGCACATGCAGAACGAACTGGGGCGGAAATTCCTCGAGCTCGACGCGCGCCCGAGCGATTCCATCGTGCTGGCTCTCCAGCAGAAACGCCCGATTTTTGTCGCCCGCAAGGTCTTCGACCTCGTCGAGGACATGACCGAGATCCTCGAGCGCGTCCTCAAGCAGCAGAAGGAAGAACCCAAGGACGAGGGGGACCAGTGAGCACCGTCACTGGAGGCGGGACCATTGGTCCCGCACGATCTCGCGGGCAACTTCCGCCGGGCATCCTCCCCGGCCAGCCGCTCACCGCCCTGGCGCCGATGCAGGACGTGACCGACCTGCCGTTCATGCGCGTGGTGGCGCACTACGGCGCCCCGGACTATTTCTTCACCGAATTCTTCCGCGTGCACGGCCAGTCGCGGCCCGAGAAGCACATTCTCCGCTCCATCACCGAGAACAAAACCGGCCGCCCCGTCTTCGCCCAGCTCATCGGCGAGCACGTCCCCGACATGGTCCGCACCGTGAAGGAACTGCTCGCCTATCCGATCGCCGGCATCGACCTCAACCTGGGCTGCCCCGCCCCGAAAATCTACAAGAAGAACGTCGGCGGCGGCCTGCTGCGCGACCCCGCCCGGGTGGACGCGTTGCTCGGCGCACTCCGCGACGCCGTGCCCGGCCTGTTCACCGTCAAGATGCGCCTCGGCTTCGACTCGACCGACAATTACGACCGCCTTCTTGGCCTGATCAACAAGCACGGCGTCGACCTCCTCAGCGTGCATGGTCGCACGGTGCATGGCGGCTACCGCAGCGAGGTCCAATACGACTTCATCGCCACCGCCGCCCGCACCGTCCGCTGCCCCGTGCTGGCCAATGGCAACATCACCTCCGCCGGCAAGGCCGCCGCCGTGCTCGCCGAAACCGGCGCCGCCGGTGTGATGATCGGCCGCCATGCCATCCGCAATCCGTGGATTTTCCGGCAGACCCGCGAGAAATTCGCCGGCCAGCCCGTCACGCCGGTCACCCTCGCCGACGTCCGCGAATACATCGCCCGGCTCTACCGGGAGACGCAGACCCCCGGCATCCCTGAGCGCGCCCATGTCGCGAAGATGAAGAAATACCTGAACTTCGTCGGCCAGAGCGTGGACGCGGACAGCGCCTTCCTCCACGACATGCGCCGGGCCATGACCGAGGCCGAGTTATTCGCCGTGTGCGACCGCCATCTGCTCGCTGAACCGGACAAGCTGTTCTCCGCCGAACCCTACCCCGGCGTCATCGCCCGCCCAAATTGCGAGTCGCCCGTCGAAAGCTGTTCGCTGGACACCGTGACGGCCTAAGCCTCGCCGCGGTGCATTTCCGGCGCGCCCCGCGCCCGATGCCAGAACCGCGCGATGACCACCCGGTGTTGTTCTTCATCCAGCCGGTAAACAATCCGGAATGATCGGAAAATTCTTTCCCGGATGTGAGGCGTTTTGAATTCCGGCACAACCCTGCCACCAACGGCGTTCCGCCGATTGATTCAGCTTCCGCCAGTAAGCGAGAGCCAAAGTTGACTGCGGCTTGTGCGTCCTGGCTATAAGCCACAAGATCGATGCCACGTGCATTGCGCGCTGTCGGCATGGCATTCCAGCCAAAGCGCGAAAGCATGAACAAACATGATAGAGCCCGGTGTTACCCACCGCTTGGTTGCTATTTTTCTACCCAGTCACTCCAGTCCAAGAATTTTTCGGCCAGTATCCGAGATCATCTGCGGGACCCATTGCGGATCCCAGACGATGTGCACCTTGGCCGACTCGACCGTCGGCAGCGCGGAGATTTTCTGGCGCGCATCCTCGGCGATGACCGGCCCCATGCCGCAACCCGGCGCGGTGAGCGTCATCTTCACCTCGACCGTGTGCCCACCCGACGGGGTTTTCTCCACCGCGAGGTCGTAGACTAGGCCGAGATCGACAATGTTGACGGGAATCTCGGGGTCGAAACAGGTCTTGAGCGCAGCCCAAACGGCTTCTTCCGAAAAAGCCGTTTGCCCCGAGCCTGTCGAGGGGCTGACCGCCGCGGGCGTGAACCCGGTGATGGCGGCGGCATCCTCGCGGGCGATGCGGAAAAGCCCGAGATCGGTGCGCACGGTGACATTGCCCCCGAGCGTCTGGCTGATAAAAACACTGGTGCCCGCCTTGAGGACGATCTTGTCGCCGGCCGGTATGGCGGTCGCCGGGCAATCCCGATTGAGCGTGTGGGTCTGGTTCATCGGCGCAGGGAATCAATTCAGGCCGAACTCAAAAGGCAACCGGGCGTAGATGCCGCGGGGATCGTTGAATTTGTTCAACGACTGGAGCTCCTCGGTGGCCTGCCGGATGAACATGCCTACCGGACCGCTGAAGGACTGCTCGCGGCGTCTGCCTTCCAGCGCCTCCTTGATGCTTTCCGCAAACTGCTTCTTCTGCGGATATTCCGCCACCCGGAAATCGTCGCCCAGCTTCGCCTTGGTGGCGGCGTATTTGACCGCGTCGGCGAGGCCGCCCAATTCGTCCACGAGGCCGAACTTGAGCGCCTCGGTGCCGGACCACACCCGCCCTTGGGCGATTTCCTCGAGCAGCTTGCGGTCGATTTTCCGAGACTCGCCCACCTTGCCGAGGAACTGGGCATAGACCCAGTCCACGGTGTTCTGGAACAGAGCGAGTTCCTCGTCGGTCTTCGCGCGCGTGATGGTGCCGAGGTCGGCGAATTTCGCCGTCTTCACGGTGTCGAAGGTCAGGCCGAGCTTGTCATTGGCCAGTCCCTGGAAGTTGAAAAACAGGCCGAACACGCCGATGGAACCGGTGATGGTGGTGGGCTCGGCAAAGACGCGGTCGGCGTAGGTGGAGATCCAGTAGCCGCCCGAGGCCGCCACGGTGCCCATGGAGACCACCACCGGCTTTTTCTTCCCCAGCAGGCGCACCTCGCGCTGGATCTCCTCGGAGGCGGAAACGCTGCCGCCCGGCGAATTCACGCGGAGGACGACCGCCTTGATGCTGTCGTTCTGGCGGATCTGCCGGAGCATCCGGGCGGTCTTGGCCCCGTAAAGCAATCCGGCCTCGTTGCCGGTGCCGTCCACGATTTCGCCCTCGGCATAGACGATGGCGATCTTTTCCCCGCGCCCGCCGCTGCCGAATTCGATTTTCCCCTCGCCCTGCCGCTTGGCCACGAGCCCGCCGCTCGAGACCAACCGGGCGTAATCCTTCAGGGCGACCTGCTTGAAGGTCTGGCTCGAACCCCGGCGCCCGGTGGCGGCCTTCAGTTCGTCGAGCACCTCGTCGAGGTAGGCGACGCGATCGACGAGCTTGAGCTTTTTGGCGACCTCCGCCCGGATGAAACCGTTTTCATCGACGGCCTTTTGCAACGCGCCGGTCTCGAGCTTGCGCGCGTGTTCGATCGAGGCCGTCAGCGTGCCCCAGACGTCGTCGAGCAGTTTCTGGGTCTGGGCGCGGCTCTCGGGGCTCATGTCCTTGCGGGTGTAAGGCTCGACCGCGCTCTTGTATTTGCCCACGCGGGTGACCTGCACGCCGATGCCGAACTTCTCAAAGGCTCCGGTGAAAAACATCGATTGCGAGGCCAGGCCGGGCATGAACACGGCGCCATAGGGATCGAGCACGATGTCCCCCGCCGCGGAAGCCACGTAGAAATCGCGCGTGCCGGCGTAGCTGAGATAAGCCTTCACCGGCTTGCCCGAGGCCTTGAACGTCTCGATGGCCTCGCGGACCTCCTTCAGCGCGGCATAGCCCGAGCCGTAACCCATCGGGCGGACCTGCCCGGTGAGATAGAGTCCGCTGATGGCACTGTCCCCGGCCGCAGCCTGCAGCGCCCGGGTGACTTCGCGCAATTGCAGGTGGCGCTGCCCGCCGCCCCCGAAAATCTCCGAGAACTCCTCCAGGCCCTCCATCTGCGCGGGCGCATCCTGGATATTGGCCGACAGGTCGAACACCAGGAACGACCCGTTTTGCACGACCACGGGTTTCTTCTGCCCCAAGGCGGCCAGGGCCGCGAGAAACAGAAAGCACACGACGAATCCGCCGAGCACAAAAATGATCAGGGCCATCAGGGTCGCGAAGAATGAAGTGAAGAAGCTCTTCATGCCCGGAACCTAGGCAACCCTCCCGCCACGGCCAGCGAAAAGCGATTGCTGGCTCGTCACTTGGACAAACGGTTATCCGGCCCCATGGACGGCAGTGGCCAAACTTCAACCCGGCCCCTGCAGCCGGGTTCGGCCATCTAGTCCTTCCCATTTGAACGCAAAGCCACCTATACTCCGGGCATGAGTGAGAAAAAGGAACTGCTCACAACCAACCGCAAGGCGCTTACCATCAACCTCGATGGCACCCGCTACGGCACCATCGCGGAAATCGGCGCCGGACAGGAGGTGTCGCGCATCTTTTTCCAGGTCGGCGGCGCCTCCGGCGCCATCGCGAAAACCATGTCGGCCTACGACATGACCTTCAGCGACGCCATCTACGGCAAGGCCCCGCGCTATGTCTCCCAAGAGCGCCTGCAGACCATGCTCGACCACGAATATCGCCTGCTCAAGGAGCGCCTCTCCGAGAAACGCGGCGACCGCACCCGCTTCTTTGTCTTTGCTGACACCGTGGTCGCCAGGAGTTTCAAGGGACCCAATGACGGCCACGGCTGGCTCGGCGTGCGCTTCCAGCACAATCCACTGGAGGAACCCAACGAGATCGTCATCCACGTCCGCATGTGGGACAAGGAAAACGTCCAGCAGCAGCAGGCGCTCGGCATCGTCGGGCTCAACCTCATTTACGGAGCGTTCAACTACACCGGCGACCCGAAACAGTTCATCCAGTCGCTGGTCGACAACATCGGCACCGACCGGATCGAGGTGGACATGATCCGGTTCAGCGGCCCGGTGTTCAAGCACGTCGACAACCGCCTGCTCTCGCTGCACCTCGTGCAGTTCGGCCTGACCAACGCCGTGATGTTCGCCCCCAGCGGCGAGGTGCTGCAACCCTCGGAGGTTCTGCACCACAAGGCCGTGCTCGTGGAGCGCGGCAGCTTCCGGCCCGTCACGCATATCAACGTCGACATGCTGAACTGCGCGACCGCGCAGTTCATGCAGGAGCCCATGGTCAAGGGCAAAGAGATGCTGGTGCTCATGGAAATTACCATGAACAACCTCCTCGCCGAGGGGGACCTCGATGCCGACGACTTCCTCGCCCGCGTCGACATGCTGGGCCACATCGGTTTCACCACGCTCATTTCCAACTACTCCGAATTCTACCGCCTCGTCTCCTACTTCCGCCGCTACACGAAGGAGATGATCGGCGTCGCGATGGGCATCAACAACCTCGTCGAGATCTTCAACGAGAAATACTACGAGGAGCTCGAGGGCGGCATCCTCGAATCCATGGGCCGCATGTTCCGGCACGCGGTGAAACTCTATGTCTACCCGATGCGTCAGGACGCCTACGACCGGTATCTGGCCAGCGGCAATCCCGCCGGTGCGCTCAGCCATGCGCCCAACCACGCCTTTTCCTCCGGCGTCATGATCACCGCCCGCAATCTCCAGGTCTCCGACCGGCTCCGCAATCTCTACGCCCACCTGCTGGAGAACCACAACCTCGACTGCATCTTCGGCAGCAACCCGGACTATTTGAACATCTTCTCCCGCGACGTGCTCCAACGCATCAAGTCCGGCGATCCCGCTTGGGAGATGATGGTGCCGGCCAAGGTCGCCGGGTTCATCAAGGAACGCCGTCTGCTCGGCTACACCGCCAAACCGCAGGCGGCCGCCGTCTGAGCATTGTGGGAGGCGGGGCGAGCAACCCCGCGAGGCATCGGCAGCCGGAAACCCGCGGGACTGATAGTCCCGCTTCCATCAGCGAGGGGGATTTTTTTCGTGTCTTTCCTCTCGTTCGTGGGCAACTCTACTTCTTTCTTCATGCGCTTCTTCAAATACCACGCCCTCGGCAACGACTACCTCGTGATGAACCCGGCCGACCACCCCGGCATGGTGGCTCCGACGCCGGAACAAATCCGCGTCATCTGCCACCGCAATTACGGGGTCGGCTGCGACGGCATCCTGTGGGGGCCCCTGCCCTCGGCCCGCGCGCAGTTCGGTCTGCGCATTTTCAACCCCGACGCCTCCGAGGCCGAGAAATCGGGCAACGGGCTGCGCATCTTCTCGCGCTATCTCTACGACCGGAAGCTCGCCGGGGAAAAGCCCTTCACCATCGAGGTGCCCGGCGGCGTCGTGGAATCCCGCGTCATGCAGGCGGGCCGGCTCATCACCGTCGAGATGGGCCGGGTGACATTTCAGAGCGACCAGATCCCCGTCGCCGGCCCGGTGCGCGACGTGCTCAACGAAAAGTTCACGATCCTCGATCGCGAATTCACCTTTTGCGCCGCCGGCATCGGCAATCCGCATTGCGTCATCGTCCTGCCGGAGATCTCCGCCGGCCTCGCAACGAAATACGGCCCGGCCATCGAGGTGCACAAAAACTTTCCCAACCGCATCAACGTCCAGTTCCTGAAGGTTCTCGACCGCCGGAATGTGCAGATCGAGATCTGGGAGCGCGGCGCCGGCTACACGCTCGCCTCGGGCAGCAGCTCCAGCGCCTCGGCCGCCGTGGCGCGCAAGCTCGGGCTGGTGGACGCCAGCCTGACCGTCCACATGCCGGGCGGCCGGATCGGCATTGAGATTTCCGCCGAGTTCGCCATCAAGATGACCGGCTCCGTCACCCGCGTGGCCGAAGGAACCCTCCACCCGGAGATCTTCACCACCAAGGTGTGAACGAACACCGGAGACTGGCGACGCCCCAGTCACGCCACGCGGGACGAAGGCGAATCAGTATTTGATCGAACACCCGTAGGACTGGGAATGCGGGGTGCGGACCGGCCGCCCGGCCTTCAAGTCGGCCAGCGCCTCCGTGACATAGTTAATCGCCTTGGCGATGTCCGCCACCCGGCCGGACGGAATGCTGTCGATGCCTCCGGCATAAACCAGGGTGCCGTTGCCATCGACGACATACATGTGCGGAGTGGTGCGGGCGTCGTAAAGCCTGCCGACTTTGCCGTCCTGGTCACGGAAGTAGGCCGTGGGCGCCGCCCCGGTCCGCTTCATCCACTCGGCCACCTGGGTCGGCTCGAAGTCGCCTTGCGCGCCGGGATGGCCGGAGTTGATCGAGAGCCAGACGACGCCGTCGGCGGTGGCGGCCTTCTGTAGCTTGGGCATGTTGCCGCTGCCGTAATGCTTCCCCACCACCGGACACTCGGGGTTCATCCACTCGAGCACGACCGTCTTGCCTTTGAATTCGGCCAGCGAGTGCGATTGGCCGTTGATGTCGGTCAACGCAAAATCGGGCGCCGCCTTGCCCACATCCGCCGTGGCCGCGAGCCCGATGCTGGATATCGCCAGCGCAGCGGCGCCGGCGAGAAAAAGTTTGCTCAGGGGTTTCATGGGAGGAAAGTGAAGCACCAATGCACAAAAACGCCCGGGCGTCAAAGTCACCCGCACCTGCCGCCGGGCCATCCCTGATAACGGAGCCCGCGGGTGATTGATTGTGCTTTGCGACGCGCATCCCTCCCCCTAGCTTGGAAAGGTGATTGGATGGATCGGAGATTTTTTTCGTTTCTGGTGGAGCCTGTTTTACTGGAACGCCCGCAAAGGGTGGTTCCGGCTGCGCGGGGCGCACCGGGACGACTGCCCGTGCCAGAACGTCAGTGATTCCGGCCTGGCCTTCGATACGCGTTGTGATGCCATCATCCAATGGCGCGAACCGGGACGCTTCCGCCGGGTCTGTCCGCTGCTCACGGAAACCAAGGACGGGTGGCGGTGCTCGGTGGAAGCCGAGCGCGTGCGTCCGTTCTGGGGCCGCGCCGCCCTCTATGTCACCGGCACGCTGCTGCTCCTCTATTTGACCGGCACCCTGGCGGCTTATGGGATTTTCCGGGCGGCCAGATACGACATGAGCTACGTCGCGGTCGCCTGGCCGCCTCGCTGGAAGGAGCTGCGCGGCGCCCAGGAAAAATTCTACGCGGCCCGCGCCCAACAGGCCCTCCAAAAGGGCAACTATCAGGAGGCGATTCTTTCCCTGGAAATGGTCTGTCAGCTCAATCCCCGCAATTACAGCGCGGGCATCGCGCTGGCCGGCCTCACGCAGGTCGCCTCCAACATCTATGTCGCGGAACGCATTTATGAACGCCTGATGCACGATGTGCCGGAGCAGCGCGTCCAGACCGCGCAAATCTGGTTCCGCACGCTCCTGGCCCGCGCAGCCTACGACAAGATCGGGCCGCTGGCCGCCGCCATGCTCACCGAGGACCCCACGGAGCGCGGCGCTTGGTTGAATGCGCTGCTCTTTGCCGCGCGCCAGACCGGCGACGCCAAGTCGCTCGGCCTGGTGCTGCAACAGAACCCCCATCTGCCCGACTGGTGCACCGAGATCATCAACATAGAAAAGGCCCTGCTGGAAGATCGTCTCGAAAGCGTCCTGCCCCAACTCACCCGGGTTTACCGCCAGCCGCCCGCCAGCTACCTGCCCTATTTCCAGATCGCGCGCCTGCTGCTGCACGGCCGGCCCGACCAGGCCAACCTCCTGCTGAATGCCTACGGCCCCCGCATCCAGCCCGACGAGGCCTCCTTTCTGCGGCTGCGCATCTACGAGGCCAAGCAATGGTTCTCCCTGGTCGGCACGGAGTATGACAATCTCCTCAACTTCCCCATGGTCCCCCGCATCGCCTCGCAATTTTGCGCTTATCTGATCCACCAGCCGGCCCCGGACCTCGCCGCCGGCTACCTCGACAAATTTATGCGCGAAGCCCCCCCGCTTTCCAGCGAAAACCTGGCGCTCTATCACGCCACTTATCTCGTCGCCGCGCTCGCCGACGATACGGTCCGGGCCGAGAAGATTCGCCTCCGCATCACCCAATACACCTCCTCCGATGCCCGCGTCCTGCGGGGCCTGGTGGAGCTGTTGAAGGCCAAAAAAAGAGACCCGCGACTGCCCCGCCTCCTACCCCTCGTGCCCCTGCCCACCGAGGTGCTCTACGCCATCCTGGAGCGACAGTCTCCCTCCCCTTCAAAATGAATCCCGTGTCGTCAGCCGTGGTGCGCCTACCCGCCGGTCTCCGGGCCATCGGCGTGACGCTTTTGATTCTGGTGGCGGTTTTCACTCTCATGCTGTGGCCGGAATGGAGGGCCAATCCCGATCTTTCGCACGGTTTTTTTGCGCCAGTCCTGTTCCTGCTGCTCATTTGGGAAAGCCGGCGTCACGGCCCGCAGCAGTGGCTTCCGGCCCACCCGCTGAGCACCCTGGCCCGGGTTGGAACCCTGGTGCTGGGTCTGATGCTGTTTGCGCTGGCCGGCGTGCTGGCCGCTTCACTCGCTTGGTCGCATGCCTTGGTGCTTTTTATCCTGGCCGGCTCGCTGGGCTGCTTTCTCACGGCTGGATTGCTGGTGCTCGCCGATGAGAATGTGCGCTTCGTGCCCTTCAACTGGATCAGTCTCACCGCCATCTTCCTCTGGCTGCTGGTCGCCCCCCTGCCTCATGGCACCTATTCGCGCCTCACCATGGGACTGCAAGGCTGGGTGACCGGCAGCGTCCTGCAAACCCTGCACCTGTTCGGCATTCCGGCACGGCAGCACGGCAATATCATCGAGCTGATCAGGACCACCGTCGGCGTCGAGGAGGCCTGTAGCGGCATCCGCAGCCTGCTCTCCTGCGTTTTCGCCGGCTTCTTTTTTGCCGCCTGGCAGATCCGCCGGCCGGCGCGGCGGCTGATCCTGATCGTCGCGGCGCCCTTGCTGGCCCTCGGCATGAACTTCCTGCGCTCCCTCACGCTGACCCTGCTGGCCAACGCCGGACATGACATCGCCGGTTTCTGGCATGATGCCACCGGCTTCGCCATCCTGGCCGTGACGGCGCTCCTGCTCGCCGGCCTGGCCATCGTGCTTGAGTCCAGCCCCGCCCCGCTGGTCCCGGAACCTGATCCCGAATATCTGGCCCCCCCACGCGGCCCGCAATGGGTTTTTTGGATCATGATCGGCGTCACCCTGGCCTTGGGTCTTTTCTTTTTTGCCAGCTCCCGCCCCGCCGCACGCGAAGGCCGGCCCTCGCCCGACCTCCCCGCCCTCCTGCCCGACCGCGTCGAAGGCTGGCAGGTGGTCACCTCCGACGATCTCTATCAGTTTGCGGGCATTCTGCAGACCACCCACCTCGTGGAGCGGACCTACCTGCGCAAGACAAGCGATACCGACTTTGTCCAGTTCACCGTCTATATCGCCTATTGGTCGGCCGAGCAGGCCACCGTCAGCCGCGTGGCCTCGCACACCCCCGATGCCTGCTGGCCCGGCGCTGGCTGGACCCCGCACCCGTTGAGCGACGCCCCCGACACCCCGGAACTGCCGGGCATGAAGTTCTCGCCCGGCGAACGCCGGCTGTTTCTCAGCGCGCAGGGTTTTCGCCAGAACGTCTGGTTCTGGCATATCTACGACGGCCGCGTGCTCAACTACCGCGACCCTTATTCCGTTCCGGCCCTGGTGAAGATCGCCCTGCAATACGGTTTCCGCCGGCAGGGCGACCAGTTTTTCATCCGCATTTCGAGCAACAAATCATGGCCGGAACTCGCGTCCGAACCCATTGTCCGTCAGGTCATGACCAACCTCACTCCCCTCGGCCTCTGATTCCGTCCACCGCATCTTCCCAAGCCAACGAACCCCGCGAGTCAACCCCCGGATGATCCCCTCCATGCCGCTGGCCGTAACCAAACAGGAAAGATTCATCCTCGGCGTGCTCGCCGCGCTGGTCGTGCTCGGCCTCATCGGCCTGCTGGTGCTGTGAGCCGCGCATTGCAGTTGCCAAGGCCGGACAAATCAAAAACGTAGGCATCTTCCCCCCCCGGTATGCGCGTATCAGTCATGCAATGCTTTTGGTCGCCGCCCGCCCGTTCACGCTGCTGGAAATCACGTCCCCCCGACGCGGCCCCCAGTTTTGTTCCCGCATGACGCCGGATGCCCCAGTCACTCCCGGCGGAGACGCCGGCACGGAGCAGGCCCGGGAACAGAGCCGGTTGCTCGCCGCCGAGGCTGCCGCACGCGTCGCCGCCATGGCCCGCGGCGACAAGGCCGCCCTCGCCGCCTTATACGACGCGCTCGCCCGTCCGCTCTATTCCCTGGCCTACCGCGTCACCAACGACGCTGCCGAGGCCCAGGACATCGTGCAGGATGCCTTTCTGCAGATGTGGAACAAGGCCGCCACCTACGACACCAGCCGGGGGTCGGTCCTGGGCTGGGCCACCACCCTGACGCGCAACCGCGCCATCGACCGCGTCCGCATGCGCAAACGCCGTGGCGAACTGCTGGCGGAAGCAGCGTCCGATCTGCAGCCCGCCTCCCCGGCCGGCGATTCCGATTCCGCCAGCTCGCTCTGGGTTCAGGAAAAGGCCGGCGTGGTCCGCACCGCGCTCGCCCAATTGGCCCCCGAACAGCAAACCGCCATCGAACTGGCCTTCTTCAGCGGGCTCACCCAGCAGGAAATCGCGGCCCGGCTCAACGAGCCGCTCGGCACCATCAAGGCCCGCATCCGCCGCGGCCTGCTCAAGCTTCGCGCCACCCTTCCCGACCGGCTATGATCACCGACCAACAGGAAGAACTCGCCACCCTCCATGCCCTCGGCCTTCTCGAAGGCGCGGAAAATGCGGCCTTTGAGTCCGAACTGGCCGCCGATGCCGAGCTGCGCGCGTTCCACGACCGCTTGGTGGAAACGGCCGCCACCATCGCTCTCACGGTGCCCCAGGTTGAACCGCCGGCCGGTCTGAAGGACCGCGTCCTCGCCTCCTGCGGCGCGGGCGGGCGGGACAAGCAGCCGGCTTCAGGCAAGGTGGTCGCGTTCCCTCTGCGGCATCTCGCTCCCTGGGCCGTGGCCGCCGCCCTGGCCCTCGCCTCGCTCTGGTTCGTCCGGGAGAACATTCTCCTGCGCGACGAGAATGTCGCGCTCCGCTCCGAGCGCCAGCTGGCCGAGATCGCCTACAAGATGGCGCAGAACCGGCTCACCGAGCGCTCGCTCCTGGCCGAAAACATGATCAACAGCCTGGGCCAGAAATTGCGCCGCACGGAGGACCTCGCCCGGCTCAAGGTCACCGCCCTCGCCTCGCTCGCCGGCAACACCAAGGAGGCGAAGGTCATCGCCGTCTGGGACCCCGAGCAGCAGGCCGGCTTGCTCACTCTGGAAAAATTACCCGCCCTCGCCGACACCCAGGACTATCAGATTTGGATTGTCGACCCCGCCTACCCGAATCCGGTGAATGGAGGCGTCTTCCATGTCGCCGCCGACGGCCGCGTGGCCCTCGCCTTCAAGCCCGACCAGCCTGTCACGCAAGCCGCGGCCTTCGCCATCAGCCTTGAGAAGAAAGGCGGCGTGCCCAAGGCCGAGGGACCGATTGTGCTTCTGGGCAAGTAAAGATCCCCGGGGCAAGCCCGAGCATTGCAGGCAAATCGTGGGAGCGGTTTTACGCCGCGATTTTGCAGCCCATCGCGGCGTAAAGCCGCTCCGACAACCAAGCAAACCGAAGCAAGCTTCGGAGGCAGCGGCCTGTGGCGAGCAAAATTCTCCCAGCTGTCACTTGACACTTGTCACCGGTCGCTTCGCCGCAAGGCTCTGCCGCGCATGATAATCAAACCGAAGGTCCGCGGCTTCGTCTGCGTCACCGCCCATCCCGCCGGCTGCGCCGCTCACATCCAGCAGCAGATTGACTACGTCAAGGCCAAGGGTCCCATCAAGAACGGCCCGCGCAAGGTCTTGGTCATCGGCGCCTCCACCGGTTATGGTCTCGCTTCGCGCATCACCGCCGCCTTCGGCTCCGCCGCCGCGACCCTCGG
>JAYVZM010000150.1:0-5468 GCA_043783345.1 Verrucomicrobiota bacterium | reverse complement strand
GTATGAATGTCGGCGCATTTTCCCGTCATGGCGTGAGCTTGAAGTGCGAATTCGAGGACGTTCCGGAAATCGTCGTCGAAAAGCACAAGGTTCTGCAGATCCTGGTGAATCTCCTGCGCAACGCCAAGTATGCATGCGACGAATCCGGCCGGACCGACAAGCAAATCATCGTGCGCACGACCGCCGACGACCGGAGCGTCCGGGTCGCCATCATCGACAACGGGGTGGGCGTTCCGGCGGAAAACCTCACGCGGATCTTCAATCACGGCTTCACCACGCGCAAGGAAGGCCACGGTTTCGGCCTGCACAGCGGCGCCATCGCCGCCCGGGAACTCGGCGGCTCGCTCACTGTGCAAAGCGACGGGCCGGGCCATGGCGCCACCTTTATCCTGGAGCTGCCCATGAAACCGGCCACTCCCCTCCAGGAGGGCACAGCTCGCTGATGCTCCGACCCGGCAAGGCATTCGGAAACACGCGCTCTCGGACCAAGCGCCCTGACGATGCGGAATTTAGCCGACGCTCCGGAGGATCCTCCGCGTTCGCTGGGTAAAAATCTTCGGCGCTAGATATGAATCGCCTGGCCGAGCGTGGCCAGGGCGGCCTCGCCCAGGGCCTCGGACAGCGTCGGGTGCGCGTGGATCGAGTGGTGGATCTCGTCGACCGTCGCCTCGAGGTTCATGGCGAGGCCATACTCGGCGATCAGCTCCGTCGCCTCGTTGCCGATGATATGCACGCCATAGATCTCGCCGGTCTTCGCGTCGGCGATGACCTTGACGAAGCCCTCGGTGTCGCCGGACGCGACCGCCTTGCCCACCGCCGTGAAGGGGAACTTGCCCACCTTGTAGTTGAGCCCCTTCTCCTTCGCGGCCTTCTCGGTCAGGCCCGTGCTGGCGACCTGCGGCTGGCAGTAGGTGCAGCCGGGAAAATTGCCGACCTGCTTCGGCTGGCTGACGCCGAACATGCCCTCGACCGCCTGGACGGCGCGGAACGAAGCCACGTGGGCCAGCCACGGCGGACCCTGGATGTCGCCGGCGGCATAGATGCCGGGCGTGCTGGTCTGGTAATCGGGGCCGACCTTCACGAATCCGCGGTCGGTCTCCACCTTCACCTTGGCGGAAAAAAGTCCCTCGAGCGCCGACGTGATGCCGACGGCGACGAGCACGGTCTCGACCTCGATCCCGGTCGTGGCGCCGTCCTTCACCAGGTCGAGCTTCACGCTCTTGTCGCCCACGCGAATGTTCTCGCACTTGGTGCCGGTGTGCACGGCGATGCCCTGCTTTTCGAAACTGCGCTGGAGCAGCTTTGCCACGTCCTCGTCCTCGACCGGCAGCATCTGCGGCAGCATTTCGATGAGCGTCACCTTCGTGCCGAAGGCATTGAAGAAATACGCGAACTCCACGCCGATGGCGCCGGCGCCGATGATGGCCATCGTCTTCGGCGGGGCCTGGGCGACGAGCGCCTCGCGCGAGGTCATCACCCGCTGGCCGTCGACAGGCAGGCCGGGCAGCGCCTTCGGCTTCTGGCCGGTGCAGAGGAGGATGTTCTTCGTGCGGAAAAATTTTCCTTTGTGCTCGCCCGCGGTGATCTCGACCATGCCGGGGACGGTCACCTGCGCCTTGCCGATGAAATAATCGACCTTGTTCTTCTTGAAGAGAAACTCCACGCCCTTGGCCATCTGGCTGGAGACGCCCCGCGAACGCTCCACGACCTTGGAAAAGTCAAACCCCGCGCCCGTCACGGTCAGGCCGTAGGTGTCGGCCTTCTGGATCGTGCGGTAGAGCTCGGCGCTTTTCAGGAGGGCCTTGGTCGGGATGCAGCCCCAGTTGAGGCAGGTGCCGCCAGCGCGCTCGAGCTCGATGCAGGCCACTTTCTTGCCCAGCTGGCCGGCCCGGATCGCCCCGACGTAGCCGGCCGGACCGCCGCCAATGATCACCAGATCGTAGATGGTATCGGACATGATTTGCAGATGAAGGCCGACAAAGTCGCCCCAGCGACCATTCCCGTCAAACGGAAACTAAGGTGGAGCCCGGCCTCCGGACGGGCTTCGGCCGAAACACGCCCGGAGGTCGCGTTCCACCTTCAGATATCGATCACGTCATCCCGCTTCGCCGGACCGGCCGGGGGCGCCGGCGGCTTGGGCCGCGGTTTCAGGAACCGACTCATGACCAGGTTCGTCACGCTGACGATCAGCGCGCCGAACAGGGCCGAGCCGAATCCCGCCACGTGGAAGCCGTCCACCAGCCGGCCGGCGACGTAGAACAGCAGGGCGTTGATCAGCCAGATGCCGATCCCGAGCGTGAGGATGATGAACGGCAGGGTGAAAAGCAGGAGCAGCGGCTTCAGCACGGCGTTGAAGAAGGTCAATACCAGCACCACCACCAGCAGGGTGGTGCCCGAATCGCAGCTGATGCCCGGCACGATCCGGGTGCTCAAGGTCACCCCGAGGGCCAGGACCAGGCACCGCAGCAGCAGATTGACGAACGCGTTGTTCATTGAATGATAGGCGCACTTTTGCCGCAGCCCCCTGCGGAGCAATGAAAATTCTCATCGTCCAGGACTATCTCCGCAGCGGCGGCACCGAGCGCCATTCCGTCTTCATGGCCGCGGCTTTCGCCCGGGCCGGCCATGAACTCACCCTGCTGACCTTCCGCCCCCGCGGGGTGCTGGAGATCGAGAGCGAACAACAGCCCTTCGCCTTCCGTTCGCTGCAGCCCTTCGACACCGGTCTCGACTGGTTCGCGCCCGGCCTGCTCAAGGCCGCCGAGGAGGCCATGCCGGACCTGGTGCTCTGCATGGGCCGCATGGCGAATTGTTACGCCGGCTTCATCCAGCGCCGACTGCCCCGCGCCGCCGTCATCTGCACCATGCGCACCGGGAAGGAACTCCCCTACCTCTTCGTGCGCTCGCTGCGCCGCTGCCGGCACATCGTGGCCAACAGCCATGTCGCCAAGCGCGTGCTCACCGACCGGCACGACATCCCCTCACACAAGATCACGGTCATCCACAACCCCGTGCTGCGCTTCACCGACGACACCGCGCCCCGCAACGTCGCCCTGCGCCGCTACCACGGGTCCAATCCCAGCACCATTGTGCTGCTGAACGTGGCGATGTTCCGCCCGGGAAAAAACCAGCGCGAACTCATCGAGATCTGCGCCAAGCTTCCCGGCTACCTCGACTGGCAGCTCTGGCTGGCCGGCGAAGGCCCCACGCAGAAGAAATGCGAGCGCCTCGCCCATGACCTCGGCCTCGGCGCCCGCGTGAAATTCCTCGGTTACCAGCCCAACCCCACGCCGCTCTACCACGCCGCCGACATCGCGGTGCTCGCCTCGCAGACCGAGTCGCTCTCCAATTTCCTCATCGAGACCCAGCTCCACGGCGTGCCGGCCGTGGCCTATGACGTCGTGGGCGTCGGCGAATGCTTCTCCCCCGACCGCTCCGGCCTGCTGATCCCCAACCGCCACCAGGCCGGCTTCGTCAGCGCGCTCGACCGGCTGATCCGCGAGCCCGCCCTCCGCAAGCGATTCTCCGACCAAGGCCGCCGGCACGCCCAGGCCAGTTTCGTCCCGGAGCGCCAGGTGCAGGCCCATCTGAACCTCTTCCGCGCGTTGACCAAGGGAGCGTGACCCGCCGGCTCACTCCGTCACTTTCTTCAGGTCCCGCGCGGTTTTCAGGTGGTTTTGAAACAGAGGAACGGTTCTCCGCGCAAAGGTGGCGATCTCGGCATCATCGCTCCGGGCGGCTTTTTCGAACAGCTTCAGGACGGCTTCGTTGTCTTCCGCCATCAGATCGAGGTAACCTTGATCAACGGACCCTTCGGTCTTCCGCCATTTCTTGTAGGCGGTATTGTCCGCGACGGGGAATACCATCCCTTTGCGCTCGGCCAGGTCTTTCAATTCCGCCACGGCGGCGGCATGATCGTGGAGCAGCAGGTAAGCATATTGCCTGACTTCCGGATAAACCAGGTGCACCAAAGCCCCGCGGGAGATCTCGTCTTCTTCCACGCAGCTGAGGGCCACCCGCTCGATGAAATCCCGGTCCCCCTCGGACAACCCGGTGCTCCCCGCCCCCTCGGCGCGGACCAGCGGCACGGGCGGCGCTACCTGATCCCTCATCGCCGCGCGCGCCTGCGGCGCCGCTGAAGCGCCCCTCACTGTCAGGCCGGTTTGGGCCGGGAGCACGGGTGATGAGACGGTATTCTCTGCCTTCGGGCGGGCGGGGGTCGCGGGCGCGGCCGTGGTCAGGCCCACCGATGGCATGTGGCCCGCCGTCGTCAGGCGCCATAGCCATACCGTCAAAACGCAGACCAGCAATGCAAGCAGCAGCCGCGGCGCGAAGCCCAGGAAGTGAGGGTTGTTAGTGGAAGCTTTCATGGTTCGTTTTCCCGATCGCCGTTGATCGACGACGAGTCCATACCAGTAGTTGCCTCCGCTCGGGATAGGTTCCCGAAAATGACGCCCTCGACCCCGGGAAGCGCCGGGGAACCCCCGGCTGCCATCTCGCAAGGGCGGATCAGGGGCCGTCTGCCCGCCCTCCTGACAACGTTATGTCAGCAGGCATCGGTTGAAGCCCGCGCTGGTTTGCTTTCCGCCAAATCGTCATCATTCAGTGCTTCCTGTGCCGCCATTACCGCCCTCCGAGTCCATCCGCCTGCGCGGCGTCCGCCAGAACAACCTCAAGGGCTTCGATCTCGATCTGCCGCTGGGGCGATACATCGTCGTCACCGGCCTGAGCGGCGCCGGCAAATCGTCCCTCGTGTTCGACACGCTCCACGCCGAGGGCCAGCGGCGCTACGTCGAGACCTTTTCGGCCTACACCCGCCAGTTCCTCGATCTGCTCGACAAACCCAAAGTCGATTCCGTCGAGAACATCCGGCCTTCCATCGCCATCGAGCAGACCAACACGGTCAAGACCTCGCGTTCCACCGTCGGCACCATGACCGAGCTGACCGACTTCGCCAAGGTCTGGTTCAGCCACGTCGCCGGATGCTTCGATCCCGAGACCGGCGAAAAGGTCGAGGACGACAACCCGCAGACCATCTGGGCCAAGACCCATGCTTTGCCGGGCGACGGCCCGGACAAATCCCGGGCTGGCAGCTCTGCCGCGGCGAAGGCCGCAGGACAGACCCCGGGTGCCCAGCAGGGCACAACAGGGAGCCAGCAACGGGACCCTCCCACCCTGCTGCTCTGCTTCCGCGTCGCCAAACCCGACAATCTCAAGTGGACGGAGATCCTCGCCAGCATCAAGGGCCAGGGCTACACGCGGGTGCTGGCGCCCGCGCCGGGCAGCCCGGCGCAACGTTCAACGTCCCACCAGCAACGCCCAGCATCCAAGGATGGCGATGCCCCGTTTGCGCTGCACAAGATCGACGAGTTGTTGACCACGTTGGCCGGCTCGAAGAGTGAACGTTCAAAGTTGGACGTTGACCGTTGGACGTTCCTCTTCGTCATCCAGGATCGGCTGCTGATCAC
>JAYVZM010000149.1:0-5478 GCA_043783345.1 Verrucomicrobiota bacterium | reverse complement strand
GGAGATGACCAACTGGCGGCCCACGCGGGTCCGGCGGTTGATCACGATGGGGCCGACCAGGTTCACGGTGGCTTCCACCGGCGTCTGGCGCTGCAGGGTCACGATATTGAGGATCATGACCTCGCTGGCGCTGTTCAGGTCGAGCGTCATCGCGTGCTCGTCAAAGAGCTCGGGCTCGTAGTCGGGCACCAGCCCGCCGGGCTCGATGACGATGAAGTGCATCACGTCGCGGGGACCGAGGAGCTTGAGCCAGAGAAACGGCAGGTGATCGGGCTGATAGAGCAACTCGGCTTGCTTGTAGCTTTCAAAGCCGATCAGGCCGCTGGGCAGCGAAAACGAGTTGGCGGGCGGAGCCTCCAAGTCGGTGGGATAGAGTTCGGGCAGGACTTTCATGGCGGGGATTGGGCGGATGGTTATTTAAGATAATCGAGCAAGGAGGTTCGCATGATGCTGGCGGCTGACTGCAGGGCGGCCTGATAGGCGACCTGGGTTTGGTTGAGCTTCACAATGGTGGTGGGCAGATCGGAATCGACCTCGGTGGAAACGAGCGCGCCGAGGTCCTCGCCCCGGGCCTGCTGCTGGCTTTGGTTGATCTCGATGCGCATCTGGATGCCGCCGTGCTCGGCCATGGAGGAGACCAGCAGATCCTCGGAGCCGATCAGGCCGGTCTGGGCGGCGGTCACGGCCGTGCTGTCCTTGGCCTTGAGCGCATCGCGCAGAGCGACGAGCTGGTTGAGAAAATCCCTCAGGCCGAGGTTGGTCGCCCCATCCGTGCCCGGTGACACGGAGGCGGTCTCGGATAGCGCGATGGCGGTCTGGTTCGCGTTGCCATCATAGGTCACGCCGGTGATCTGGCCGTTGACATCGCGGGCGGCGTTGAAGGGCGGCGTGTCCACCTTGGTGCCGGAGTAAATATAATCGTTGCCGAAACGGGTGTTGCCGAGTTGCACCGCCTGCTCGATCAGCTGGTCGGCCTCGGCGGCGTAAGCCTGGTAGGATTCGGGGTTGATCGCGCCGGTGCCGAGCGTGCCGATCTCGGTCATGCGGTCGGAGATTTTCTTGAGGGCGGTCAGGCCGCCGAAGGAGGCTTGGCTGACCTGCAGCGCGCGGTCCGCATTGAGGGTGTATTGCGTGATCTTGCGGCTCTCGCTCTCGAGATTGAGGACGCGGCCCACGGCGGCCGGATCGTCCTCGGGCTGGAAGATGCGCTGGTTGGTCGAAACCTGGGTCTGCAGCTTGGACTGCTGGTTGCCCAGTTTCTGGATCTGACGGACCATGTTGTCCGAGCTGGTGCTGGTGGCGATGCGCATGGCAGGGAGGGGTCTAGCGGCCCAGGCGGTTGACGACGGTGTCGAGCAGATCGTCGATGATGGTGAAAACGCGGGAAGAAGCCTGAAACGCCCGCTGGAACCGGACCAGGTCGGACATTTCCTCGTCCAGCGAGACGCTGCTCACGCTTTCGCGCTGCTGGCGCACGAGCTGTTCGATGTTGGTCTGGTCATCGACCCGGGCGTTGGCGCTGCTGAGCGCCTGGCCGAGGTTGCTGACCGTGGTGGAGAAAAACTGGCTGTAGGTGCCGTCGATGAAGTCCCCGCCGCCGGTGGAGAATTTCCGGCTGGCCAGCTGGGCGACCGCGGTGGCGATGCCGTTGTCGCCGGCGGCGCCGCCGTCGCTGGCCTTGAGGTTCGTCGCCGTCAGCCCGCTTTGCAGGGTGATGGTGGCGGCCGTCGTGCCGGTGGCATCGAAGAAATCGCCCGTGGCGCTCGTCGGGTTGTAGGCCGCGTTGACCGAGGTGACAAGCTGGCGGGCGAGCAGGTCGAGATTCGAACGGAGGGACTGGACGGCGCCATCGCGGGCGGTGAGCCCGCCATAAATCGAACCGGAGGTTAGGGCCACGGCCGTGACGGGCGTGCCGGCGGTCAGACCAGTGCCGGTGAAGGCCACCGTGCCGTTCACCGTGGCCTTGTCGACCAGCACGATGTCGGCGTTGGTCGCGTCCTTGACGACAACCTGCACCTGGCCGCTGCTGTCCTCGCGGGCATCAATGGGAAGAAGGGCGGAGAGCTTTTCGAGCTGGGCCTGGCGCTGGTCGCGCAGGTCGACCGCGCCGCCGGGCGTGTTCATTTCCAAGCGGCCGATCTGGCCGTTGAGCCCGGCGATGGAGGCGAGCAGCCGGTTGGCGTCCGCGACATTGTTACCAATGCTGACGTCGATATCGCTTTGCACCTGGCCCAGCCGGCTGTCCGCCTGGTGCATCCGGTCGGTGAGAATCGCGGCTTTTTGGAGCAGGACCTGCCGTTCCCCGGCATCGGTCGGCCGGGCGGCCAGGCTTTGGAAGGCGTTGAATAAATCGTCGAGGGCCCCCGCCACGCCGTTGGTGCTGGTGGCGGAACCGGTGCGGTCAATGTTCTGGCCGAGCGCCGCCTGCGCGCGCTGGTAGTTTTGCTGCTCCGTTTGGAAGGAAGAGCGGAGGGCGATCTCGCGCATCACCTGTTTGTCGAGCAGCGAGTCGCGCAATTGCTGGACGCCCATCGCCTCGAGGCCGAGGCTTTCCGCGCCTTGCGGCGTCTGGACCGAGCCCCGATCGCCATAGATCACGCGCTGGCGGGCGTAGGCGGGGTTGTTGACATTGGCCAGGTTCTTGCCGGCAAGCTCGATGGCCCGGCTGTGGGCCCCGAGGGCCTTGACGGTGTTGTTCAGACTGGCGTAGAGACCGGACATGGGGATTTTCGATTTTGGATTCTAGATTTTCTATTTCTGAATCCGGATGGAGTCGAAAGTGGGGGAGGTGGACGAGGCTAAGGGAGAAGGGTAAAAATTGGTTTCAATCGGAAATCGAGAATCCAAAACCGAAAATGCTTCTCAGCCGGCGACCCGCAGAGCGGGGGTGGACAGGACGGCGCCGAGGCTCACGCGGCCGTTGGGCGCATAGGTCTGGGTGAAGGCGTCGGGCCGGGCAAGGCGCAGCGTCTCCTGGTGGAGCTCGACCGTGCGGGTGAGCAGCGTGTGATTGTGCCGGCTGACGCGGCGGACGCGGTGCAGCAGGCGGTTGACCTCGGCGATCAGCGCCTCGATCAACGGACGTGCGTCGGATTCGATGAGCGGCAGGAGCGAGCGCAGGGTCGAGGTGACCGGCTGGCCGCGCGCGGCGGCGAAATCCGCGACGGTGTTTTCGCGCTGCTGGCGGAAACCCTGCAAGGAGCGCATCTGCGCCTCGATGGCGGCGGAGAGGCGCAACACGCCGTCGGCGTTGCGATCAAAGAGGAATTTCTGCTGGTCCTCGAACAGGGCGAGCAGGCCGCCGTATTCGGCGAGTTCGGCGCGCAGGCATTCGGCGATCTTCTGCCAGGTGGCGGGAGTGGCTTGGGTCGTGGTCATGGTTGGGAAGCCTCCGGGAGCGCAGCGACGGGCGCGCCGCGGGGCGTGAGTTGTTTGGCGATCATGGGGGCGAGCCCCATGCCGCGGCCTTCGGAAAGTTTTTGCGCGAGGGTGTCGGTCAGCATGTAGCCGTAGACGTTGCCGCCGGCGTTGTCCTTGCCGCCCATCATCGAGCCGATGCTCTCCTGCAGGAACTGGCGGAGCAAAATGGCCTCGAACTGGCTGGCGACGGCGGCCCGCTGTTCGGTGGGATCCATATTGCCGCGCTTGAGCGCCGCCAAGTCGTGGCTGGCGGCCGGGGCGGAATGGAACGCGGGGTGGATGGCGGGAATCTGCATGTCAGTTGATGACGAGCTCGGCCTGGAGGGCGCCGGAGCGCTTGAGCGATTGGAAGATGGCCATCATTTCGCGCGTCGACACCCCGAGGGCGTTCAGCGCGGCCGCGAGGCGCTCGATGGTCGGCGGATCGTTGATGACCGAGAAGCCGCCCCGCTGCTCGGTGACGTTGGTCTGCGTGCTGGGCACGGCGACGGTCTGGCCGGAGTTGTTGAAGGCGTTGGGCTGGGACACGCCGACGTTGGAGGTGACGGTGATGGTCAGCGAGCCGTGCGCGATGGCGACATGGGAAATGTGCACCGTCGAGGTGGCGACAATCGTGCCGGTGCGCTCGTTGATCACGATGCGGGCGAGCGTGTCGGGCATGACCTCGATGCCGCCCAGTTCGGAAATGAACGGCACCGCGCGGCCGGCGAACTCCGCGGGCAGCCGGACGGCGACGGTCGCGGCATCGGAGGCGAAGGCGGCCGCCGGGTAGACCGCGTTGATGGCGGTGACCATGCGCGAGGCCGAGGTGAAATCGGGATTGTGCAGCAGGAGCCGCAGCGTGTTGTCGTGAACGAACTGCGCAGGAATCTCGCGCTCGACGATCGCGCCGTTGCTGATGGAGCCGACCGTCGGATGGTTTTTCTGGACGGTGGCGCCGCCCGCCCCACCCTGCCCGCCGAGGAAACCGCCGACGGCGATGGGGCCCTGCGCGACCGCGTAGGCGCGGCCGTCGGCCCCGATCAAGGGGGTTTGCAGGAGGACGCCGCCCTGCAGGCTCTTGGCGTCGCCCATAGAGGCGACGGTGACGTCGATGCGCGCACCGGGCTTGAGGAACGCGCCGATGTCGGCCGTAATCATGACCGCGGCCGCGTTCTTGGCCTTGATGTCGGTGGGATTGAGCGTGAGCCCGTAACGCTGCAGCACGTTGGCCACGCTGCGCAGCGTGGTGATGGCGTTGCTGTCGCCATCGCCCGCGAGGCCCACGACCAAGCCGTAACCGACCAGCTGGTTGTCCCGACCGCCCTCGATCAGGGTGAGGTCTTTAATACGGCTGGCCTGGGCGCCAACGACGGCGCACAGGCTGAAAAAGAGAAGGATATACGTCCGTGTCATGACAGATCCGGGGAATCAGAAGGGGCGGAGTTTTTCGTAGAGTTTGGCGAGCCAGCCGCGCTTCTGCGCGTCGGTCAGCGAGCCTTCGCTGATGAACTCGACGCGAGCATCGGCGATGTTGCTGGATTGAACGGTGTTGTTGCTGGCCACGTCGTCCGGACGGACAATGCCGTGGAGCACCACATACTGGGCCTCCCCGGAGAAAGTGACCATCCGGGCGCCTTCGATGACCATGTTGCCGTTGGGCAGCACGTCGGTCACCAGCACCGCCGCGCGACTGACGAGGCTCTGGCTGTTATTCACGTCCCCTCCCCCGCTATAGGCGGACTTGCCGCTGATCGAGATGCTGGGGAGAACGCCGTTGTGCAGACCGGTGGTGGGGTAAAGGAAGCTTTGCACGGCGTCGGCGATCGAGGAATCGCGGCCGGATTTCTTGCTCTGGCTGCTCTGGGCCGCCACGGACTCGCTCACGACAATCGTGAGGATGTCACCGGAATGGGCCGCCTTGTGGTCGGCGAACATGCCGCGGTCGCCGCCCGCGGCCATCCACAGTGAATCCGCCCGGCCGGGCAACGCCAGCGCGAGACCGAGCCCGAGGAAAAGGAGGTGACGGGAAGGATTCATGGTCAGAAGCGGATCTGCACGCGGCTTTCGGCGACCACA
>JAYVZM010000148.1:0-5500 GCA_043783345.1 Verrucomicrobiota bacterium | reverse complement strand
ACCCTGATACCACTGCTATTCCGCCACTACTTCACCACTACTATCCCGCTACCACCATCTCGCCACCACTACTTCGCCACTACTAATTGTGGCTGCCCGACCTGGATTCGAACCAGGACTAGGCGAGTCAAAGTCGCCTGTGCTACCATTACACCATCAGGCAAAGGGAGGGCGAAAGAAGCCCCCTGCCCTCCGGGGGTCAAGGGTGGAAATAATGCCTGGCCGGCCGCGCAAATCCCCCGCGCGATCCTGTCATCGCGCGGCTTGAATCCCCGGCACCGGCCTGCATCTTAACTGGTTGATGCGCCTGCCCCATGGAATCTGCCTCGCCGTTTTTTTGTTCGGCAATCTGTCCGCCACCCATCAGCCGGCCACCACCCTCTGGCGGCTGGAAGAAGCCACCACTGTCGGCGGCCATCCCGCGACCATGCTCGGCGCACCGCGCGTCGTCGCCGATGCCATCGGCAAGGCGGTGCAGTTCAATGGCGCGACCGATGGCCTTCTACTGCCCGTCAACCCTCTCGCCGGGTTGGCGCAGTTCACCATCGAGGCGCTCATCAAACCCGACGCCACCGGCCCCGCCGAGCAGCGGTTCCTGCACCTCCAAGATGAACCGGGCAGCCGCGTCCTGCTCGAGATCCGCCTGACCGACGCCGGCTGGGCCCTCGACACATTCCTGCGTTCCGAAAATCCCCCAGCTGAGCGCCCCCTGCTCGACCGCACCAAAACCCATCCGGCGAACCGCTGGACCTGGGTCGCGCTGGCGTATGCGAATGGTCACATGACGCACTACATCGACGGCGTGAAGGAGCTTGAGGGCGATGTGACGTTCCCGCCGATGGCCACCGGCTCGACCTCGCTCGGGGTGCGGCAAAACAAAGTCTCCTGGTTCAAGGGCGGCATTCGCGAAGTGCGCTTCCATCCCGTAGCGCTGCAGCCAGCTGATCTGCAGCGACTCCCGTAGGTGGAGGCGGGACTACCAGTCCCGCGGGTTATCGGCCGCGCTGCCCATGCCATGCGGGACTGGTCGTTGCTCCATCTACAGCTGAAATGCCCTATGGCACTCGCGCGACGTTGTTGCCCCGCGTGATTTCCTCGAGCTGGCCATCCGGATCGATCTCCACCGTGCAGCCGGACGGATCGACTCCCTCCGGCAAATCCAGCTTTGCGACCACGGTCTTCGGTTGCAGGTCGAGCGGCGCCGGCAGTCCCGCGACCGACTGCGTCCCCAGCACCCGCCCCGCCGGATCCCGCAGCACAACCGAAACCGCGGGTGCCGGCACCGAGCCGAGACTGTGCACCGTGACGCGCACCTCGCGGCCCTGCACGCTCACATCCTCCGGATCGATGCCAAGGTCGGGGCGTGACCAGTAGGGCGTGCCTGCCGTCTTCAATTTGAACGTCAGCACCGTCGTCGCCCGCGGCGGCAGCGTCAGCTCCACCGACCGCGAACGCTCGAACACCGTGGTGTGCGTCTCCCCCGCCTGGTCGGCGATGTCGTCGTCGTTGCTGTCGAGCCCCTGCGTGATTTCCCAGACGCCCGGGTCGACGTTCCAACCCGTCATCATCGCATGGACGGCGACGGTTTCCAGATTGCAGGCGATGACCTTGAAGCTCGTGGCCGTCGCGTCGGGGATGAGGATCGCGACGCTTTCCGCCGTGGCCGGCGCGCCAAATCGCCAGCTCACGACCTGACCGGGGAATGTGGCCCCGCGAGTGAGCACAATGCCGCCGAGCCGGGCGCGCTGCAACTCGGCGTAGGGCGCGCCGACACGGTCAATCCACAGGCTGCCCTCGGTGTTGATGTATTCCTGCAGCTTGGTCTCCTCGATCTGATCGCCGTAAAGTTTTTCCAGGATCCGCTTGTCGCCCGTCAGCTGCCAGGTGGTATGCGCGCTGACGGAGCCGCGATAACTGCTCTCGCGCGGACGGGAGGCGACCCCGTCGCGACGGCTGTCCACGGGCCGGCCGCGCTCGCCCGCGAGGATGCGCGCGCGCCACTCCTCCCGCAGGCCGAGCAGGTCGAGCGCGTTGGCGTTGACGGCGTTGAGCGCCGCCGGGCCGCCGTCGAGGATCGGCTCAAGGTAGGCGCGGTCGCCGGAAAATTTCCAGGCGCCCCACAGCAGCGGCCACGGCAGGTTGCCCCGGGTCGCGGCGCCGGCGCGATCGTCGGCAAAGTGAATCGCCGTCGGCAGCGCGGGCTTGCCGAACTCATCGGCGTGCCGGTGCGCGAGCAGGCCGGTCGCAAGCTCGAGGATGATTTTCTTCGCCGCCGGGTTGCCGTTGTAATCGACCAGCAGGAGGCCGGGCTGGGCCACGAGGTAGGAATAGGATTTGGCCCAGTCCCACGGCCCCTCCTCGGCCATCTTGGTGCCGCTGTAATAGGAGGTGCGGATGTGGCGGTGACCGGCGGCATTGATGCCGGTGATGCTCGCAAAACCGCGCGCGGTTTCCATGGCGCGCTCGAGTTCGCGCGGGCTGCCGTGGTGGAGGATCAAATTCTGCCCCAGGCAGTTGATGCCCTCCTCGTAGCTGTGCAGTTCGTCGGTCTGGATGGTGGGCAGTCCGCGGGTGAACATGCCATTGGCATACGCCGCGTCGAGCAGCCGCCGGACGGAATCCGTCAGCTTCTCCGGCGCGCTGCCCATGAGGGCCACGCCGGGCCACATGTTGGTGAGGTCGGTGTCGTCGGAGATGCCCCCGCCAAATTCGCCGTTCCCGATCTGGCGGTGGTCGACATACCAGGTGACGAATTTCTCCACGAGCCCGAGCTGCGTGACTTGGCGGAACGCCCAAAGCGGCACGCCGGCGGGCGGCTGGGGCTGGGTGAACGGCGGACGCGGCGCGCCCAGCGCGACGGCGGCATATTGCCGCCCGAGGACATGGTCGGGATTCACGCGCAGCAGATCCTTCAGGTCGGCCTCGAACCGGTTCCAGAGATTGAACTTTTCGCTGTGCGGATGCTCCTCGACGAGCATCGCGTAGCTGTCGCGGGCCTGCGTGAAGCGGTCGAGTTCGTGCTCGGCCCGGGCCGCCGCGCGGGGCTTGAAGATGAGCCGCACCGCCGCGCCCTCGAGCGCGGCGGGACCGAAGTCCCCGCCGGCGGCAGCGAGCGTGAGATACAGCGCCTTGCCCGGCGGCAGCAGCCGGTCGCGCAGATCGAGCCAGAGCGTGTGCGCCTCGCCGGGCTTCACGCTGAAGGAGAAGTCGAGCATATCGCGCAGCGGCCAGAGCGGATCCTTCACCTGGATGTTCATCGGCAGGTAGTCACCGTCCGTCGGCTGCACCTTCATCGCCGGCAGGTCGATCGCGATGCCGTCCAGCCCGTCGGCGAGCTGGTCCCATGAATTGGGAATGAGCACATGCACCAGCGGCAGAGCAGGCGGCCGGCCCGGCCATTTCTCCGCCGCGACCGGTCGCGTCACGGAAGCAGACGGCAGTGCGACCAGGCTGGCGCGCTCGTCGGCCGTGTGACTGCCGGCGATGAATTTCTGCAGCGGCGCGAGGCTCGGGGCGTCGATCTCGGCGTAGGCGGTCAGCCGCAGCGCGATCGTGCTGCGGCCCGCTGGCTCGGCGCCGGCCGTGACGTCGTAGGCGGCGAACTCACCGATGGGCTCCTCCTGCTCGGCGTTGGTGAAGGTGATTTTCCCGCCGGTTATCGGTGCGCTCAGCCGGTGCCATGTTTTCTCCTGGCCCTTCGGCCGGTCAAAAAGTTTCACCGGCATCGCCGCGTCGCTGCGCGTGATACTGCCCCACGCCGCGCCCGAAATCTCGAGATGGTTCCACGGCTCTTCTGGCATCGTGAACGTGATGGACTTGCCCGAGAGCGAATAGCAGTCCCAGTCGGGCAGCTGGAAATAGTCGTTGCGGCCCGGCAGCCGCGAGCGGTTGTAGACCCCCGGCCAGGTGGTTTCGCGGATGCCGTCGTTCGCCTTCCACCACCAGCGCTTCAGGTCGTAGGCATCGTGAATCTCCACCTTGCGCACGCTCACGTCCGGACCCTCGAGCGCGGGCGGCAGGTCGTGGGGGCGGTTCCAGCCGTAACGCATCCGCCATTCGTCGCGCCAGCGCGCCTCGGCCACGTCGCGGGCGGGTAGCACCGGCAGGTCCGCGGGCGCACCGCCTTGCGCCAGGGTGGTCACGGCGCCATCGTCGAGCATGCGGTCGTAGATGCGGAGCTCGTCGATGTCGCCGCCGCGCGTGAAGTTGTAGTCGCTCTGCACCTGCCAGGGGCCGATGATGCGCGAGTGCGGCCCGAACTGGTCGAGCGCGGCGTTGTAGACGGCGGTGGTTTCATTTTTGGCCGCCAGCCGGCCGTTCAAGTAGAAACGGATGCCGCGCGTCTCGTCCCACGCCAGCGCGAGGTGAATCCAGGTCTCGGGTTTCGGAAAATCCGGGAGCGTCACCGACACGCGCGTGCGCGCCAGACTGGCGCCGGTGACGAAGGCGTCGAAGCCGTGGCCGTTGTAGTCGAGGCGCAGCCAGACCATGTCCCAGCTCGAGTGGTCGGCATAGCCGACGCGGAAGACGGGAAACTCGGTCGGTCCGACCGGATAGCGTGCACGCCAGAAAAAGGAAAGCGTGCCGCGCTGCGCGTAGATGTTGCCCGGCGCCCACCACGCGAGGCGTTGGAGGTCGCCGCAGCTCAGCGCGGCGCCCTTCGCCCCGTCGGTGATCGGAGTGACCTCGGAGGCAAAATTAGCCTCCGGCGTGCCGCCCGCCGAAAAATCCGCCGTCGTGCCCTTGGTGCCCGACAGATAAAAGAGCAGTCCGGTCTCCGCCGCCCCGCCGTGGCTCGAAAGCGCTCCCGCCAGCGCGAGGAACCACAACCAGGGCTGCTGCGAGAGGCCGCGAGGAGGTGACATGGGGCGAAGAATTCTAGAATCCGGGAAAAGGTTTGGTCCGCTGGCACAGCTGCAAGGGCACGCCCCAAGGATCGCGCATCATCGTCAGCCGGGTGCCATCGGGCATGACTTCCTCCCCGAAAAGCGTCGCCCCCGCTTTTTCAAGCCGGGCGCGGTCCGCCGACACGTCGCCCGACCAGACCGCGAGGTGAAAGACCAGCGGGTGTTGGGCGGGGTAGCCCGGGATGGCCCCGGCGCGATTGGTGTAGAGTTCCACCACCACGCGGCCGGTCTCATCAGCGAGAAACCGGGTGCAGGGCGCCTCCTCCCGGCTGCGCACGAGGCGGAAACCGAGATGATCCACATACCACTGTCCCATCGCCCGGGCGTCGGGCACGTTAATGCCGAAGTGTTCGAATTTCATGCCAAGGGTGGGGTTGCAGCGCGGTTCCCATGACGGACAAACTTGGAGGTGTGGCAATTTCTTTCAACGTATAGCCACGAGCGTGAGCGAGTGGAAAGCCCCCGTCCACTCGCCCACGCTCGTGGCTACAACCGTCTCATGGGCAGGCGCCATGCGCCGGGGAAGATGGATTGAACCTGCCCGGTCGCTCCGCTAATTTGCCCGCATGACCCCCGCCCCCGACGGCCCCTCC
>JAYVZM010000147.1:0-5515 GCA_043783345.1 Verrucomicrobiota bacterium | reverse complement strand
AATGAAAATAGCGCGCAAAGGTCTCGTTTTGAAAAAGCATTTCGCCGTTCTCGCCGCGGATGGCGACCGCGCAGGGCACGCTGTGCATGAACAGGTCGAGTTGCTGCTGGCTCTGCCGCAACCGCGCGCGCATTTCCGCCTGGCGCAGCGCGTAGCGGATCGCCCGCTCCAGCTGCACGGGGTCGAGCGCGGCCTTGCTCAGAAAATCCATCGCGCCCGCCCGCAGCGCCGCCTCGTCGATCTCCGGGCTGTCGTGGCCGGTCAGCAGCAGGATCGGCATCGTGCATTCCATCGCCTGCGCTTCCAGCAGGAGATCGATGCCTGTGCCGCCGCCGAGGTTGTAGTCGAAGAGGCCGATGTCATGCCGCCCGCGCCGCAGCGCGGCCAGGCCCTCCTGATAGCTCGATTTCCATTCCAGCTGATAGGCGGGATTGCGCGTCTGCGCGAACACATGGGCCAGGAAACGGTAGTCGTCCTCGTGGTCTTCGACCACGAGCACGCGGATGGAGTCGTTCCTGTTTTCTGTCATAGGCGGGGGCGCTGGTTTCCTTCCCACCGCGCGCAACCAAGCGCCGGCGGTGAATGCATGTCCCTCCCCGGTTGACACTAAAACCAGACCGTGGAGCCAGCGATGGGAGAAATAGGTGAATTACGTTAACCAAATACGGTCTTTTTCCCTCCGGACCGCCGCGTTTTCCTCTCAGGCTTTTTCCCCATGCCCGTTGCCGCGGATGGCTCGATTGTCGCCGCACCCGCCCCGAACTAGAATGCCCCGGTTGAAGGTGGATTCACTGCCTTCTTCCCCAATCCAACATGAAAAAACTTCTCCTCTGTCTCCTTCCTCTCCTCCTCGGCGGCGTCGCCTTCACGGCCGCTTGCAGTTCCACCGCCACCCACCAAAGCACCGGCGAATACCTCGACGATACCGCCGTCACCGCCAAGGTGAAGGCCGCCTTCGTCAAGGACGACGTCGTCAAGGCGGTCGACGTCAATGTCGAAACCTACAACGGCACCGTCCAGCTCAGCGGATTCACCGATACCGAGATGCAGCGCGCGCGCGCCGAACAAATCGCCCGCGGGGTGCACGGGGCGCAAAATGTCGCCAACCGCATCCAGCTGAAGGCCGCGCCCGCCCGCTGAGGCCCGCTTCCGCCCTCGCAACCTCAGCCACCGCCGGCGCCGCGCTGCCTCACCGCTTGGGCGGGGAACGTCACGCCGGCGGCGGTTGAGCCCTTTCGCCGGCCACCCGCGTCCGCTCCGCCTGGAGCTCCCCGTCAGCCGGCCCACTCTTCCCTCTTCCCTCCTTTCATGAATCATTCGCAGCAGAGCAAGATCCTCCTCTACGGCCGGGGCACCGGCGATCTCACGGACGATGACGTGGAGAAACGCGCCCGGGAAAACGCCGTCATCGGCGGCCGCTCCCCCGATGCCGCCACGGAGAACGACCGCGCGGAGGCTTGGGCGGAGTTGCAGGGAGAGCTGCTGCCCGCCACCGTCGACAGCGACAGCGCGGGCCTCGGCATCCTGAGCCGCGACCCGAGCGAGCCCGTGGGCTATCCCGGCCGGCAGATTGCCAATCAGGAGAGCGAGGACGACAGCACCGCGGTCGAACGGCTCGCCAACGAGGGCAGCGCCGAGGCCCAGCACCACCAGATGCTGGCCGCTCGCGACCGCGAGCATCGCCGGGCCCGCCTCTGACCGGCGGCCCGCCGCGCGGATCAGCCGCTTTTCTCGCGCATGTCCCGGCCGCGATCCAACCACCTGGTCTCGCCGGCCCGCCGCCGTCCCGGCGGTCCGCCCCCCAATTTTGGCGTGCGGATCACGCTCATCGTCAAGCGCACGATCCGCGCGTTCCTCGAGGACGACGTGACGCGGCTCGGCGCCGCGCTGGCCTTCTACACGACCATCGCGGTGGCGCCTCTCATGGTTTTGTCCGTGGCGGTCGCCGGCATGTTCCTCGAGGGATCCACCGCCCGGGAAACGGTGGTGCAGGAGATCCGCGCCGTCGTCGGCGATCCTGCGGCGGCGGCGGTGGCCACCATCCAGAATCCGGTGACGCAGCCCGGCGGCATGTTCGCCACTGTCACCGGCGCGCTCACGTTGCTCTTCGGCGGCTTGGGCGTCTTCCACCACCTGCAGGATGCGCTGAATTCGATCTGGCGCGCCCGTCCTCCCCGCCTGGGCCTGTGGCCGCTGCTGAAATACCGCATGATCTCGCTGGCCGTGGTCATCGCGACCGGTTTTCTCCTCCTGGTGTCGCTCATCCTCAGCGCCATGCTGAACTGGCTGGCCACGCGCGCCCTGAACCGGCTGGGCCTGCCCGTGCTCTATTTGGAACTCACCAATGTCCTGCTTTCCTTCGGCGTCATCACCGTCCTCTTCGCGCTGGTGTTCAAGCTGCTGCCGGACACCCGTGTGCGCTGGCGCCATGTCTGGCTGGGCGCCACCGTGACGGCCGGGCTGTTCACACTGGGCAAGACCGGCCTCGGCATCTACCTCGCGCATGCGCGCATCACCTCGGCCTATGGGGCCGCCGGTTCGCTGGTGGCGTTGCTGCTCTGGTGTTATTACGCCGCGCAAATCGTCTTTCTGGGGGCCGAGTTCACGCGCGTGACCGCGCTCAGCAACGGTGGCTGCGATTTTTCGCCGTTGGACAGCCCGCTGGAGCGGGTCCGTTTATCGCACATGCCTCCCCCGGCGGTCAGCGCCCGAAACGGAAAAGCCTGGCATCGTCATTCGGCCGTCCGAGACAAAGGTCCCGGATGATTCGGGCCGCCACGACGCTGAAGGTGATGCCATTCCCGCCGTAACCGAGGGCAAAATAGGCGCGGGGAAACGACGGATGCGCCCCGATGAACGGCAGGCCGTCCGCCGTGACCGCGAACGTGCCCGCCCACGCATACGCCGGCTCGAGAGGAATGCGCGGCAGATAACGGTGGAACTGGCGCAGCAGGCGCCGGGTCTTTTCGACCACCAGCCGGTCGCGCCGGCGCGGATCGGTGAACGGTTCGTCGGCGCCGCCCATGATGACGCGGTTGTCCGCCGTCGTGCGCAGGTAATAATACGGTCGCGCGGTCTCCCAGATCAACCGGCGGCCCGGCCAGCCGGGAAATGACGCGAGCGGTTCGCTGATGAGCGCAAAGGTGCTGTGCAGGCGGGTGGCGCGCTGGCGCAGGAAAGCTTCCGCCTCGTAGCCCGCCGCCAGGATCAGCCGCCGCGCTCGGATCACCGCCCCGCGATCCGTGTGCAGCACCACGCCGGTGCGGCTGGCGCGATAGCGGCGCACGGTGGTGCGGTCGTAGACCCGCGCGCCCCGGATCGCCGCGGCCGCGAGCAGCCCATGGGTAAAGGCATGGGCGTCCAGCTCGGCCGCCGGCGTCGAGACCAACGCAGCATGGAACGGCAGCGAACTGCACGCGGCGATTTTCCGCCGGTCCCAATATTGGACGCGAAATCCATGCCGGCGGCGCAATTCATATTCCCGCCGGAGGGCCGGGACATCCCGCGCGGTCGTGGCGCCGTAGAGGCTCTCGCGGCGCCGGTAGCCGCAGGACGCGGGCAGCGTCGCGACCCACTCACCGATCCGCTCCACCGCCTCGGCGCACAGCCGGTAGCAGCGGGCCGCCGAACCTTCGCCCCATCGCGCCGCGAGCTCCGCCAGCGGCGTGTCCAGTTCATATTGCAGCAGGCTGGTGCTGCCCGCGGTGCTGCCGGTGCCGATGTCGCGCCGGTCCACGACCACCGTGTCCAGCCCCGCCGCCACCAGATCGCGGGCGATGCAGGCCCCCGTCACCCCGCCGCCGACAATGGCGATGTCGCAGCGGACCGGTTTTTCCAGGGGCGGATAGGTTGCGGGCAATCCGTTTTTAACCGGCCAGAACGGCTCGCCCGACAGCAGGTCCATGGTGGCAGGCCCGGTTCAGCGCGGAATTTTTTTCCGGCTGTGGTAGTCCTGGACAAAGATGTTGATCACGAGCCAGAATGCCCCGCCGGCCGCCGCGATGAAGCAGAGGATGGCCAAGCCGGGATAGCCGAACAGCTCGAACCGGGTCTGCACCCGCATCAGCAGCGAGGCCCCCACGATCAGCGCCGCCAGGACCAGGCCGGCCGTGATGCGGTTGGCGATTTTCTGCATGCCGTCGAGCATCACCTTGGCGTCCACCGCTTTCACCTTCACCTCCAGTTCGGAATTGGTGACGGCATCGAGGATCCGGTTGACCCGTTCGGGCAGCGCCCGTGCAAAATCCTTGGCCTCGAGCAGCGAGCTGAAAAGACTGCCGCGGGTCAGGTCCTTGCGGACCCGGCGCGACATGAGCGTCGTGACCTGCTGGCGGATGACCTTGTTGGGCTGGAAGGTCGGATCGAGGATCCGGCCGACCTCGTCGAGTTGCAGCAGCGTCTTGCCCAGGAGCGTCAGTTCGCTGGGCACGAACAATCCGTTGTCCCGCGCCCGGCTGCTGACATCGAAAAGCGAACGGCCGACATTCAGCTGTTCCAGTCCCTGGTTGCGCTTCGCGGCCACCAGGCGCGTCACTTCGCGGCGGAATTCCACGGGGTTGAAATCCTCCATCTTCTCGCTGATGCGGATCACCACCTCCGCAGCCTCCTCGCCGTTGCCCTCGCTGACCGCAAGCAGGAGCTTGAGCAGGCTTTCCTGCATCGCGGGCGCGGTGTGGCCGATCATGCCGAGATCGATCAACGCGAGCCGGCCGTCCGGTGTGATGAAGACGTTGCCGGGATGCGGATCGGCGTGGAACAGGCCGTCCACGAGCACTTGCTTCAGATACGCCCGGAAAAGTTCTTCGAGGAGCGGTCCGGCGTCGAGCTCCTGGCGGGCGAGCGGGCTGAGCTTGGTCACCTTGACGCCGTCGACGTAATCCATCGTCAGGATGCTGCGCGTGCAATAGTCCGGCACCGGCTGGGGAACGAGGAGCCGCGGGAACTCGGCGAGATTGCGTCCGAGGGTGATGAGATTCTGCGCCTCCAGCTCGTAGTTGAGTTCCTGCAGGAGCGTCAGCCGGAACTCCTCGACCACCGCCCCAAAGCGGTGGCGCCGGCCGAGCGGCGTGTGTTCATCGAGGGCGGCGGCGAGCCCGCCGAGCGCCTCGAAATCCTGCGACACCTGGGCGCGCACCCCGGGTCGCTGCACCTTGACCACCACGGACCGGCCGTCGCGCAGTTCGGCGTAGTGCACCTGTCCGAGCGACGCGGCGGCGATCGGCTCCGGATCAAACCGGGAGAAGGCCTTGGAAATCCGCGCCCCCAGTTCGGCCTCCACCACCGCCATCGCCTCGGTGCAGGGAAAGGGTTTGACGCTGTCCTGCAGCCGCGCCAGCGCCTGGAGGTAGCTTTCCGGCAGCAGGTCGGGCCGGCCGGCGAGCACCTGGCCGAATTTCACATAGGTCGGTCCCATGGCCTCGAGATCGCGGGCCAGTTCCTCGGGGCCCGCGCCCGCGGCCGGCGCCGGCTCGCCGGCGAGCCCGTCGTCCTGGCCTCGCTGCCTGACGAGGTCGGA
>JAYVZM010000146.1:0-5527 GCA_043783345.1 Verrucomicrobiota bacterium | reverse complement strand
CCAGATCTCGCGGGCATGGGCGGGATATTCGGTGTAGTGCCATTTTTTCCACAGGCCCGCGTCGACCGGATCGCTGCGGCGCGGCTTGAGGGCGACGACATAGAGGCAGAGTCCCTCGAAATCGGTGAGGAGGGCCAGCGGCAGGACCTTGTTGCGCGCGTAGCGCTTGGCCTGGAAGGCGTGGTCGGAATTGAGGACTTCGGCAGGCTTCTTGGCTTCGCAGACAAAGCGGTCGGCGCCATCGATGCGGAAAAGATAATCGGCCCGCTTCTTGCGGCCGTCGATCAGCGTGCGGCTTTCGATCTCAACCTCGCGTTTGTTCAGGATGAGCTGACGTTCGTTCTTCAGATCCCAGCCCAGCGCCGTGAACAAGGGATCAAGGAAATCCTGGCGGACCGAGGCCTCGGCGTAATCGCGGGAGAGGAAGCCGGCGGCATCGGCGGAGAAGCGGGCGACCAGGTCGCGGAGGGCGGATTCAAACGTCTCAAACGTGGCGGGGGCGGGCATGGAGGCGGTGGCAGTCCAACCAATGTCGGCGGGCGGACCGGCGCAAGCGTCGAGTCACTTCCGCGCCACCCAGAAGCGGCAGTTGTCGGAGAAATTGCGGACCTTGGGCGTTTCGCTGGCGAGTTCATCGCGCGTGCGATCGTGGACGTGGCGCCAGCCGGTGGCGGCGAGGTCCTCGAAGACCTCCTTCCGGTCCGGCAGGTGCATGAAGGTGTTGCCGTTCTCGTCGGTGAAGTAACGGTCGCCAAACTCCAGCAAACGCGGGTTCTGCTCGCCGCGCGTCCAGCGCTCGGCCTCCTTCGCCCACTCCTTGAGGTCCTTCGGGTCCTCGCGGTCGTGGGTGGTGAAGATGAAATGCGCGCCGGGCCGGCATACGCGGTGCAATTCCCGCATCGCGGTGCGGCGGTGCTCGCGTCCCGGGATCTGCATCAGCCCGTTGAACAGGAAGAGCGCGCCGTCGAACGGTTGGTCATATAATAGATGACAAAGGCCCAGGGCGGTCGCGTCGGCCTGGAGGAAGGTGAGGCCGGCGATGCCCTGCTCCTGGGCGAGATTGTTGGCTTGCTCGACCAGCTCCGAGGCGAAATCGAAGCCCACGAGGTGCCGGTAGCCTTCGTGCCAGAGCCCGACGGTCACGCGGCCGGCACCGCAGCCGGCCTCCAGCAGCCGCGCCTCCTTGTCGGGGAAATAGCGCGTGATCAGCGACAGCTCGGATTTCCACAGCCCGATGAAATGCGCGGCCCGCGTGTAGTGCAGCACCGTGTTGATGGCATTGAAGTCGTCCCGGACGGTGGCGCCGGTGACCTTGGCTATGGGTGAGCTGTCCATGAATTGTCCGGGGTGGGGGCGCGACCGCTGGGCGCGCCGCGAAACACGGACGGCCCGGCGGTCCGTCCCTATTTTTTTTTCCATGCGGCGATGAACATGCCGTTGGCGTTGAGTTCGTGCGGCCACAACACCAGTGACGAGTGAGGAGTGGCGAGCGATGAGAGCGGAGCCGGCTCAAGCTCCGGGTGCGCGGCGGTAAAGGCGTCCGCGACGCCGGTCGTCTCGGCGCGGGTGAGCGTGCACACGGCATAGACGAGCCGGCCGCCGGGCTTCAGCGAACCAGCCACATTGTTGAGCAGCTTGGTCTGGACGGCGGCGAGTTCGTGCACATCGGCGGGCTGGGTGGTCCAACGCGCGTGGGGATTGCGCTGCCACGTGCCCACGCCGCTGCACGGCGCGTCGACGAGGATGCCGTCGAACCTGGTTTTCGTCGGGAGCTTCGCGTCGCCCTCCCACGGCGCGGCGCGGAAATTGAAAACCTCGGCCCGGGCGGCCCGCTCCTTGAGCTTGGCGAGCCGGCGCAGCGACCGGTCGCTGGCCCAGATGAGGCCCTTGTTCCGCATGAGGTCGGAGAGGTGCATGGTCTTGCCGCCCTCGCCGGCGCAGGCGTCCCACCAGGTTTCGCCTGGTTGCGGAGCGGCGGCGAGCCCGACCAATTGCGAGGCCAGGTCCTGGATTTCGAATTCGCCGGCCTGGAATTCCTTTGTGCGGTAGAGGTCGGTCAGACCCGAATAACGCAACGCGTCGGCCGACTGCGGGGCGGGCGTGAAATGGCTGAGTTTCCTGGCCAGTTCGACGCCGGTGCCGGCCTTGGCGCGGATCCAGAGCACCGGCTCCTGCTGCCACTGGACGAGTGTCTCCGGCGGCAGGGCGTCCATCTCAGCCTTGAGCCAGTCGGGCACGGCGCGCGCGGCGAGCGCCTCCGGCTTGAAGCCGGCGGGATTTTTGTTGAACCGCTCCTGCACCTCGAGGGCGGCGGCCAGTTGCTTTTGCAGCGAGTCCTTTTCGTCCAGCCAGCGCCGCCAGCGGAAGTAGGTGAAGACGGCGCGGCTGATGCCGCGGCGTTCGGCGGGCGCGGTGAAGTGCCGGTCCTGCGTGAGCGACTCGCGCAGCGCCTGGTCGGCCGGCGTGCCGGCGGCGACCAGCTTCAGGACGCGGGCGGCGTTGTTAAGGGTGGCGGAAGACATCGTTGCTGCATGGCATACACGGAATCCGCCCCCAAGGGGAAGCCGCTTTCCTGACTCACAGGTTCTTCTTCAGGAAGGCGTCGATGCGTTCGTAGAGTTCGGCGCGGTTTTTCAAGGTGGAGAAACCGTGCCCCTCCCACGTCTCGAACATCGTCTCGTAGGGCACCCCCGCCTTGCGGAGAATGGCGGCCAGCCGGTGCGACTGGCTCGCGGCAACAACGTGATCGTCTTCACCGTGGGCGATGAACACCGGAATCTTGATCTTCGCGGCGGACAGAATGGGCGACAGCGCATCAAATTTCTCCTTTTGCAACTTGGGGTCACCCAATTGGCGGATCAATCGCTCGTAGGCCAGGGGATTGGAGCGACGTCCGTCCTGAATGATGCGGGACCAGTCGAATACCCCGGCGATGGTCACGGCGCATTTGTAGAGATCCGGTTCGTAGGCGGCGCCGCACACGGCGAGGTAGCCGCCGAAACTGCCGCCGACGATGGCGACGTGTTTGGGGTCGGCGATGCCGGACTTGATCAAGGCTCGCACGCCATCGGTGACGTCCTCGTGCATTGCGTGAAAATCGACCTGTGGTTTCAGGCTGATGTCGGCATTGTAGCCGGTGGAGCCCCGATAATTCGGGCGAAAAACAACATAGCCACGGCTGGCAAAAAACTGGCTTTCCGCATTGTAGTCCCAGGAGTCCCGGACCCACGGTCCGCCGTGGGGCAGCGCAATCATCGGGGCCGGTTTGCCCGGAACATAGTTGGCCGGCAGGGTGACATAGCCGTCGAGTCGCAGGCCGTCGCGCGCTTTATAGCTCATCACCTGGACTGAGCCCAGCTGGCGGCCTGACAGCCAAGGGGCATAGTCCGCGATCTGGACCATCGTGTTCAGCTTGGGTTCGAAAAGATAGAGTGTGCCCGGATGCTGGTCGGACGAGCTGCGCACCAGCAACCGGGTGCCATCGTCGCTGCGGCTGATGACAAGATTCGTGCGATTGGGCGGCAGCGTGGTATCAATGACGGCCTGCAAGGCGACATCCGGGGCGTTCAGCCAAACCTGCGTCGGACCTTGTGCGAGGTAGCTGAACCCGAGCACTTCCTTTTCGTTGTCCCTATAGCGGATGGTCGCGTCGCAAAAATCATATTTGGGGTCGCTGAACAGCACGGGACCCGCGGACCCATCGCGCGTGTCCAGGCGGACCAATTCCCGCAGGCCCGCAGCGGTGAGCCGGGCGACCAGAAGCACGTGTGGATCCGGGTCGACCGCCAGCGGACGATAGCGATCATAGTCGAGGCCGAGCCTGGTCCATTGCCGGCTGGGCTCCCGACGGAAGAGAGCGATTTCACCCTTGGTCTGACCAAACGCGTAGCGAACCTCGCCCGTGCGGTCGCGCATCCATCCCAGCACTCCGTCGCAGGCGGGGGGCGTCACGGTGTCGACCACCCGCGAGAAATCGACGTCGAAGCCCCGGTCGGATCCCTCGCGCAGCTTGAGCTCCACCAGCAGTCCGGACCGGCCCTCCGCCTGGGCGTGAGCGTCCCGGTAGACCCAGACAAAAAGATTGTCGGGGCGGGCCGCGGGCGAGCCCAGCACCTGAACGGCATCGTTCTCGTTGAGAACCGACGGGGGATTCGTGAGGTCGCGATGGACGAGATAAAGTCCGGTCGCGTAGAGGTTGTCGCGAACGATCTGAAACACGAGGCGTTCGTTGCCCACCCAGCGGAAACCGTGCACATCGTAGACTTTTGTGCCGGGCAGCAAGGAGGCTTTTTTCGACGCCAGCTCGACAATGCGCAAACCGTTTGAATCGGTTTTGGCGTCGTAGACCCTCATCGCCAGGTGAGTCCCGGCCGGATTGAGTTGCGCGAAGCTGACGGTCTGCGGGCGGAAGAAGTCCTCCGCCGGCGGCAGCGCCGTGGCGGCACCGGCCCGGGTTAGGAAGAGTGCGGAAGCGAGCCCGGCGACCAACCAAAGCCGGGGTGGGGTGAGGGATTGAAACATGGTAGTAATGTGGCCCGCGCGGAAAATACAGCGGGAGGCCACATCGTCGTCAACCTTCCTCCCCGGCGATTGTCTGGGTCCGGTCGGGCGACAAAGGGGGATTGAGCCGGCGGCTGGCGCCGAGGCTCCGCCGCTCATTTGCCGGGGACGGGAGCCGCTTCGGGCGATTGTTGAACCTCACGGGGAAAAGCAATGCGGCATCGGGCACACGGATCAGAGTAGGGGCCGTTGCCCGCAACGGCCCAAAGGCGCTTGGGGCAAACGCCCCTACCTTGATCATCCGCGTTTTGACCACCGCCGCGTCTCCTTGATCTCGACGCGGCGCGCCTCGATGACCGTGCCGGCGACGGCGGGGTGTTGGCGCAATTCCTGGAACGCGGCCGGCGACACCCGCCAGTTGAGGCTCGAAGCGACCTCGGCGAACGGGGCGGCGCGGCCTTCGAATACAAAGGCCAGCTCGAGGCGCGTCTCGCCGCCGGCGGCGTTGAGGGCGGCGCGCAATTTTTTAAGGAAGTCCGGCAGTTCCGGGTGGTCGGGCTGCAGGGCCCAGGTGATCTTGCGGACGGCGCCGGGCAGATAGGCATCGAGCGCGTAGCACTCCTTCACGTTGAGCCGCGCCCCGTCGGTGCCGCGCATGACGTTGCCGAGGATGACGACGGGCTGGTTCTCGCCGAGGCTCTTGCCGTAATTCTCGAACGCCTCCGAATACATGTTCACCGAGACGGTGGCGCGCTTGCTGGCGAGGTTGAAGAACGCCCAGGGGCGGTTGTCCTTGCGCGAAAGTTTCTTGGTGATGCCGCTGGCGACGCCGCACATCCGGAACTCGATGCGGTCGCCCTCGGCGAGGATCTGCTCCTCCGTGTGGGTGGTGATTGCCTCCGCGAGCCCGGCGTAGGCGTTCATCGGATGGCCGGAAATGTAGAACCCGAGCAGCTCCTTCTCGAACTGCAGCCGCTCGGCGGAGGTGAAGTCGGGATGGCGGCTGTGGCCGTTCCGCGGCGAGGGC
>JAYVZM010000145.1:0-13397 GCA_043783345.1 Verrucomicrobiota bacterium | reverse complement strand
GTGGCCTTGGCGAGTTTCGAAAAGATAGTCCTCTCTCCCCATGAACCCAAACGCCCCTGACCGCCTGCCTGCTCCCCTCGCCAGTCTGGACGAGTGGGAGGACTTCCTCAAAGAGCGCTACCCCACACCGGCCACAACGCCGACCGCCAGGCAGCCCGCCGTCGGGGTCGCCCCCGACAAAAAGAAGGAAGAGTTCCGAGCCTACGAAGCGAATGCGCGCCCGAGCGTCCGGGAGTTTTACCGACTCAACCACGTCAACCAGACCTACGATTTTGCCCAAGCCAAGCGGAAGGAATATCTCGGCCTCAACCGCATGACCATGGGGGTCTGGGAGGCGATGGAGTACCTCAACCAACTCGTCGACGACTCCGATCCCGACACCGACCTCTCGCAACTCCAGCATCTGCTGCAAACTGCCGAAGCGATGCGCCGGGATGGCCAGCCGCGCTGGATGATTCTCACCGGCTTGATTCACGACCTGGGAAAAATCCTCTGCCTCTGGGGCGAGCCGCAATGGGCGGTCGTCGGTGACACGTTCGCCACCGGCTGCGCCTTCTCACCCAAGAACGTCTTCCCGGATTTCTTCGCGGACAATCCCGACAGCCAGAACCCGCGCTTTCAGACGCCGAACGGAATCTATTCCGAGGGCTGCGGGTTGGATGCGGTGGCCCTCTCCTGGGGCCACGACGAGTACATCTATCATGTCGCCAAGAACTATCTGCCCGTGGAAGGCCTCGCCATGCTGCGCTATCACAGTTTCTACCCCTGGCACCGCGAGGGAGCCTACGCGCAATTTTGCAACGCCACCGACCGGGCGATGATGCCGTGGGTGCTAAAGTTCAACACCTACGATCTTTACACGAAGAGCCACGACGCACCCGACGTGGCGCAGGTGAAACCCTTCTACCTGGAACTCATTCGCGAATTTTTTCCCGAAAAAATCCACTGGTAACGCTGGCGTCCCCACGGGGATTCGAACCCCGGTTCTCTCCGTGAAAGGGAGGCGTCCTGACCGGGCTAGACGATGGGGACTAACCGCGGAGCCGGGCACGCTACGGCACGCATCCCCCCGCGCAAGGGAATTTTGTCCCGCGTCATTTTCAAAAAAACGCGTCGCCGACCGGCGCAAATCCGTCCAAATCCACGCTCATGAACTACGCTGCCATCGCCGCCGCCCTGCCGCCGACCGCCCGCACGACCATCGACGACGTGCCCTTCCCCCGCATCGCCTCCGGCAAGGTCCGCGAAATCTTCGACTTGGGCGACGCGCTGCTGCTCGTCGCGACCGACCGGCTCTCGGCGTTCGACGTGATCCTGCCCGACGGCATTCCGGGCAAGGGCGCCATCCTGACCCAGATGAGCAACTGGTGGTTCGCGCAAACCAGCGGGCTGATCCCGAACCACCTCCTGCCCGACCAGGCCGGCGAGTTCGCCCGGCGCGGCCTGCACGACCGCGATCTCCAGTTACGCAGCATGATCGTGCGCAAACTCACGCCCCTCACGATCGAGTGCGTGGCGCGCGGCTACCTCATCGGCAGCGGCTGGAGTTCCTACCAGAAAACCGGCGAGGTCTGTGGCATCAAGCTGCCTCCCGGCCTGCGGCAGGCCGACCGGCTGGCCGCGCCCATTTTCACGCCCACCACCAAGGCCCCCAAGGGCCAGCATGACGAGCCGATCAACGACGCGCAGGGCGCCGCCGCCATCGGCGCAAAACGCTACGAGCAGGTGAAGGCGCTCAGCCTCCAGCTCTACCAGTTCGGCCACGACCGCGCCAAACAGGCCGGCATGATCCTGGCGGACACCAAGTTTGAATTCGGCACCGATGCCGCGAGCAACCTGTTCCTGATCGACGAGGTCCTGACGCCCGACTCCTCCCGCTACTGGCCCGCCGAAAGCTATGCGCCCAACCAGTCGCCGCCCAGTTACGACAAGCAGTTCGTTCGCGACCACCTCGTCGCCCTCAAGTGGAACCAATCGCCGCCCGCCCCGCGCCTGCCAGCCGACGTCATCGTCCGCACCCAGGAAAAATACTTGTCGGCCCTGCGGAATCTGCTCGGCTGACGCCCGCCACGAGCAGAGAGCGAGAAGCTACGAGCCAGAAACCCGGCGGAATTGAACATTGAGCGTCAAACCCGGTCTCTGCTATTCCTCTCCCATGGCTGGCTCTCCGCTCCTTGCTCCACGCTCCCTGCTTGTCGCCGCTTTGGTTTTTTCCGCGACGGCGACCCCTGGCTTCGCCCGCCTCGGCGAACCGCTGGCCCGGCTCCGGGAACGCTTCGGCAAGGCGCCCGAACGGGAGTCGCCCAAGAACATGGCGGTCTGGTTCATCGAATCGATCGACGGTCCGCTGGTCTACACCGTCACGCTGAATGCCAAGGGGGTTTCCATCGCCGAGGGCATCAAGCCGCTCAAACGCGCCGTCCTCACCGCCAAGATCGCCCAGGATTTTTTGGAAGACCAGATGACCCTGCTCAAGGACTCCAAGACCGTCCGGGTGGTGAAGCCGGGGGAAAAATATGTGTTCGCCAAGCAGTCGTTCGACTGCGCCGAGGGCGAGTATGTGGTGCTGGACGAGCCGAACGGCCTGCTGCTCATCTGGTCGCGCGCGGGCATCCCGTCCGTCATGGCCGTCACGCGCGAACTGTTGCTCCAGCAGGCGGGAGGATAGGCTTTGCCGGACCAATTCGATTTCTTTTGTCGGCGCCTGCAAGCAGGCGATTGAGGATTGATGCCAACGGACAATATCTTGAATCGCCTGCAAGCAGGCTCCTACAAATCAATCCCCGGCGCTCACAGCCGGTTGGCCTTGAGCTCGCGCAACGGGTAGTGCGTGCCGCGCCAAATGATGCCTCGCTGCCAGAGGGTGACGACCATCGAGCGGAGCAGAATGTAATCGAGCACAAGCAATCCCGCCGGGAAAAACAGCCCGTGCCACCACCGGCCACCAGCGAAGCGCTGGTTGTCGACCGCCACGCCCAACATGATGACCACCGCTGCGAGATAGAGCCCCTGCGCCAGGCCCGCGGCCAGCCCCAGTGCCGCGACCGGCCAGACGAAAAAGATCAGGTGCGCGGCCACGGCACCGAGCATGAGCCAGATCCGGTAATCCGTCCCGGCGAAGGCATTCTTGGTCAGGCCGCGGACGAGTTCGCCGACCGTGGCATACCAGGCCACCGAGATCGCGCCGGCACCGAGAACCATTTCGCTCCAGCCTCCCGCCTTCATGAGTTTGCCGAGCTTGATGTCGTCGTCCGGCCGGTAGTGCAGCGGCTTGTGTCCGCCGAGTTTCCGATAGGTGGACGTGCGCACCAGGTTGAACGCCCCCACGCCGCCATGGCACGGGCTGCGCGGGTCCGGCACCCGCCAGGGCCGCAGGAACAGGGCGAAGATGAGGCTGAATGCGCCGACACAGATCCCGAGCACCGGCCCGTGCCCGGTCAGCTCGGGCACGGCGGCAAGGTGGTCGAGGTTGTTCGCCCGGGCGTGGGCGACGGCGCGGCGTAGGACGCCGGGTTGGAAATGAACGTCGGCGTCGGTGAAAAGGATCCATTCGCCCGAGGCCTGCTCCCCGCCGCGTTGCAGCCCGTGGGTCTTGCCGAGCCAGCCGGGGGGCAGTTCCTTGACGTGGATGACCTTCAGCCGCGGATCGGCCGCCGCAAGCTTGTCCAACTCGGCCCCCGTGTTGTCCTCGGACCGGTCGTTGATCGCGATCAGTTCCAAGTCGGGATAGTCCAGCCCCAGCATGGTGGGCACGGCGGCGCCGACCGTCCGGCCTTCGTTGCGCGCGGTGAAGACGAGGGAGACCCGCGGCCACGAAGTGACACCGGGCATTGGGAGGGTCGCCAGCCGGCGCAGCCGGCGGTTGCCGCGGATCATCTCCCAGGCCGCTCCCAGCCACAATAGCAGCGTGAGCACGGCGAGGGCGGCGGAAAACAACCCGGCCATCTCAGGGGGAGGAAGCGGGGGGAACGGACCGATCGATCCGGACACGTCGCGGCCGTTCGGCGTTGGCCTCGAGGACGGTCAGCCGGTATTCCCCGGTGTCGAAGGTCTCATCGCGCTTGGGCACATGGCCGAAGAGCCGCAGGGACCAGGTCGCCACCGTTTCGCGCGGCTGCCACTCCAGCGGCCAGCCGGTCTCGGCCTGCAGCTCGCGCATGGTGAACGAACCGCTCACCACAATCGCGCTTTCCGTGCGCTTGTAGACCGGCCCGTGCTCGATGTCGAACTCGTCGCGGATGTCGCCGACGATCTCCTCCAGCACATCCTCGAAGGTGACGATACCCGCGAGCGCCTTCTTCTCGTCGAGCACGACGGCGAGGTGGCTGCGCGCCGAGCGGAAGCGTTCGATCATGGTGTGCAGCGGCGTGACCAGCTCGAACTCCACCGCCGGCCGGATCAGCGGTTCAAACGGGGTGTCGGAGCCCAGCAGGCTGATCTGCCAGAGCCATTCGCGCACGAGGATGAGGCCCTCGACCTTGTCGAGCGAACCCGAGCAGACGGGGAAGCGGCTATGGCCGCTGGTCTGGGCGGTGCGGAGGTTGTCCGCCAGGGGCTTGTCCAGCCACAGGGCGATGACCTGGTCGCGCGGCCGCATGATGTGTTGCGCCTGGGTGCGGCGGGCGCGCAACGACTGCACCATGAGTTTGTTGATGAGGGCGTCGCCGGGGTGCGCATGCCGGGCATGACTGAAGACATACTCCAGCTCCTCGTCACTGAAGGCGGAATCGCCCTCGCCCGCCGGCCCGAGCCCGACCCAGCGGACCATGCGGTTGGCGGTGTCGTTGAGCAGCCAGATGAACGGATAGAAGACATAGTGAAACACCATCAGCGGGGCGGAGACCCACAGGGCGACGGGCTTCGCGTGCTGGATCGCCAGCATCTTGGGCGCCTGCTCGCCAAACACGATGTGCAGGAAAGTGATCACGATGAACGCGACAAAGAACGCGATCGAGCTCACGGCGGCCGGGTCGGTGATGTTCCAGTGTTCGAGCAGCGGCGCGAGGCGCCGGGCGAAGAACGGCTCGCCCACCCAGCCGAGACCGAGGCTGGCGAGCGTGATGCCGAGCTGCGTGGCGGAGAGCGCCGAATCCAGCTGGGAAGTGGCCTTGAGCGCGAACTTCACCCGCCAGCCGCCGGTCTTGGCCAGGGGTTGGAGCTGACTGGCCCGCACCTTCACGAGCGCAAATTCGGCGGCCACGAAAAACCCGTTGGCGAGCACGAGTGCCACGACGATGGCTATTTCCAGCGTAATCCCGAGAAAATGGTTCATGAACCCCGCCAACTTACCGGCCGGGTCCGGCCGGGCAAATCATTTGCCCGCCTGCCGACATTAAACCGGCCGGGCAAGGCGCTTAGGGCGTCAAGATTTGATCTCGCCGTCCGCGGCAAACTCCGCCGCCTTCTGGTCGTCGAATTCCCCTTCCCAGCGGGCGACCACCACGCTGGCGAGACAGTTGCCGAGGACGTTCACGGAGGTGCGGGCCATGTCGAGCAACTCATCCACGGCGAAGATCACGGCGGCGCCCTCCAGGGGCAGGCCGAAGGACTGCAGCGCCGCAAGCAGCACGATGAGCGAGGCGCGCGGCACCGCGGCCACGCCCTTCGAGGTGATCATCAGCGTGAGCATGAGCATGATTTGCTGGCCGAGACCGAAATGCGCCCCGGTGGTCGACTCCGCCGCCTGCGCGACAAAGACCGACGCGACGGCGAGGTGCAGCGTCGAGCCGTCGAGGTTGAAGGTGTAGCCCGCCGGCAGGACGAAGCCCACGATCCCGCGCGGCACGCCGAGCTTTTCCATGTTCTCAAACGCCTTGGGGAGAGCCGACTCGCTGTTGGCCGTGGCGAAGGCGATGGTGAACGGCTCGCGCACCGCCTTGACGAACGCCTTCAGCGGCACCCGGAAAAGCCGGATGACCGATCCCAGCACCAGGACGACGAAAATGATCAGCGCCAGGTAAAGCGTGAGCACCAGCTGGCCGAGGTTCACCAGCACCCCGAGGCCCTGGTGGCCCACGGTCACGGCGATGGCTGCGCCGATGCCGACCGGCGCCATCTTCATCACGAGGCCGGCAAACTTGAACATCACCTGGGTGAGCGTCCCGCACCACTCGAGCATGGGACGGCCCGCCGCGCCCGCCGCCACGACGGCGAGGGCGAAGATCACGGAAAACGCCACGATCTGGAGCACGTCGCCGCGTGCCATCGCGTCAAACACGCTCGTGGGAAAGACGTGCAGCACCGTCTCCATCAGGGTGAGCGGATGGGCCCGAGGAGCGTTGCCGAGCGCACCCAGATCCGCGCCCTGCAGCACGATGCCCGCGCCGGGCTTCAGCAGGTTGACCACCAGCAGCCCGATGATCAGCGCGAAGGTCGTCACGATTTCGAAGTAGATCAGCGACTTCGCCCCGATGCGGCCGACCTTTTTCATGTCGCCCGTGCCCGCGATGCCCTGCACGACGCTCGCAAAGATGAGCGGGGCGATCATCGCCTTGATCAGGTGGATGAAGATGTCGCGCGGCAGGGTGACCCACTCGAGCCAGATCTTCTTCCGCGCCTGCACCGCGGCCTTCGCGGCGTCCTCGAGGCCCGTGATGCTGAAATGCAGGTTAAGCCACCAGCCGAGCAGCGTGCCCAGCACCAAGGCGATCAGAATCTGCTGGGTGAGGGAAATTTGATACCACTTGCGCGGCGTGGTGGCTTCGACTGGAACGGGCATGGTCAGAGTCCGGCGAATCTATGACCCGCGCCCCGTCTGGCGAGTGAAAGTTGCTGACCGGATGGTTACCCCCTGCCCTGGTCTGACTCTACTATTTCCGGTAATGGTCGACCACCGGGTAGCCCCGGGCCACGAGGCCGAAGGCCAGCGCGGCGACAAAGGCGAACCCGGCGAAGAAAAACATCTGGAACGCCGTGACGCCAAAACCCGTCGAAGCGATGAAATTGGTGACGGCGGTGTTTTTCACGGCGGCGTTGGCGACCAGCACCCACAGGTTGCCAACGGTCACCGCGAGCAGCCAGAAGCTCATCAGCGCGCCCTTCATCGCCTGCGGCGCCTGACTGTAGGCGAACTCGAGCCCGGTCGCGGAGACCAGCACCTCGCCGAGCGTGAGGAAGGCATACGGCAGCACCTGCCACGCGATCGTGAACGCGTGGCCGCCGTCGAGCACCAGCTGCATCCCGCCGACGATCACCCACGCCACCCCGGAAAAGGCGATGCCGGCGGTCATGCGGCGAAGCGCCGTCACTTCGACGCCGGCCCGCCGCATCGCCGGGAAAAGCACCAGGTTGTTGAACGGAATCAGCAGCATCACGAGCGCCGGGTTGAGCGCCTGCATCTGCGAGGACTGGAACCAGTGCGGCTTGGTCATCGCGTCCGCCTGCAGGACCCACGTCGAGGCCTTCTGGTCGAAGAGCGACCAGAACGGCGTCACCAGCGCGAACAGCACCAGCACGCGCAGCACCGAGCGCACGCCCTCGACGGCCTCGTCCGGATGCCGGCCGCGCGCGCCCTCGAGCTGCAGCCACACCCCCATGCCGCCGAAGGCGATCACGGCCACCAGCGCGAGACACCCGGCTTTGACGAGATTCTCGAAACCCGGCAGCAGCACGAACGCGAGGCCCGCCACCAGCACACCAAGTCCGGCCAGCGCGAGCCCCGGCGCGCCGGAGGCCAACGCCGTCCGCGAGACGTTCAGGAACGAATGCGGGTCCGGCGGCGCGGGCGGCACCATCACGTAACGCTTGCGCCCGAGCCACAGGATGACGGTCGAGATGAACATGAGCGCGCCAGGGACACCGAAGGCGATGGCCGGCCCGAGGCTGCGGAGGAAGATCGGCATCAGCAGCGACGCAAAGAACGAACCGAAGTTGATGATCCAGTAAAACGCGTCGAACACCACCTTGGCGCGGTGCTTGTTGGTTTGGTCGAACTGGTCGCCCACGAAGGCGGACACGCAGGGCTTGATCCCGCCCGAGCCGAGCGCGATCAGGCAGAGGCCGGCGTAGAAACCCGGCCGGCTGTCCACGAAGAGCGCGAGGCAGAGCTGGCCCGCGCAATAGACCAGGCTCAGCCAGAAGATGGTGTGGTATTTGCCCCAAAAGCGGTCGGCGATCCAGCCGCCGAGCAACGGAAAAAAGTAGACGCCGATCACGAAGGTGTGAAACACGTTCTTGGCCGCGCCGGCGCGGTCCGCCTCCGGCAGGTAGGTCAGCAACGACGACACGAGAAACACCGTCAGGATGTTGCGCATGCCATAGAAACTGAACCGCTCGCAACCCTCGTTGCCGATGATGAACGGAATCTGGGCAGGGATGGGCGTCTTGGGCTCCGGTGGAATCTCGGCGCCGGCGGTGTTCTGACTCATGGGGGATGTGCCCCTCACGCTGCTGGCGCGCCACGAAAGATCAAGGCGGGGCTTCCAATTGTCGGGCGGGATCGCCGATCCCGCCACGAGCGAATGGCCGGCCACGCAAGTTGTCTCACGCCAAGGCCGCGACGGCCACAAAGGACACCGAACCGTTGCGCTCTTGGCGTCCTTGGCGTGAGGCAGTCAGTTCCCAAGCCCCTTCCACCATTCGCGTCCATTCGAGTGATTCGCGGGTCCCTTCCTCTCCTTTCGGCTTGAAGCTCGCTTTGTGTCCGGCGGTTTCTATAGATTGGCCCTTGATTCCACAGGGGCGTCCTCGGGGACGTCAGTCCATCTTGTCCGGAATTGCACAAAAACAATCAGGCCTGCTCCACTATGAACTCCACCACCCGTCCGACCTATCGATCCGTCCTCCTCGCCCTCGGCTGCGCCCTTGGCCTCGCCTTTGCCCTCGCCCCCGCGATGAACGCTGCCGATGCCCCCAAAGCCCTGCCCGTGACCGTCACCTTCGAGAAAGTGGCGGTGAAGGACGCTCCCCCGTATGTGGCGAAGCTCACGAATACCTCGAAGGAATCCCTCAAGGTCAGCGTGAAGGTCCGCCTGAGCGTGGCGGCCCATCCCATGGAAAAATCCAGGAATGTTCCCGACCAGGTCATCGAGGCCGGCAAGACTGCGTCGGTTCCCAATCTGGCCGTGGGCGACAAGCTCACCCTCACCGCCGCCGGCTTCGCCCCGCTCGAGGTCGAGGTCAAGTAAGGATTGCTGCCCACTCTTCGGCAGGTCCGGCAACGGACCTGCCTTTTTCATGTCCGCAACCCGCGTTCTTTTCGGACAACCCCGCGCCTCCGCTGGTTTTGAGACACTCTCTTTCCGCCAGCCGCCGGCCCGATGGATGCGCTTTATTTCACGGGCAGCACCGGCGCAGGAATTGCTGCCGTGGCCGGCTCCTCGTGTTGATGGTCGCGCGCGAGCAGGGAGTAGGCGGTGGGGACGACAAAGAGCGTGAACAACGTGCCGATGCTCATGCCCGTCGCGATGATCAGGCCCATGTGCTGGCGGCTAACCGCACCGGCGCCGGAGGCGAACACGAGGGGCATGACGCCCAGCACCATGGCAGCCGTGGTCATCAAGATCGGCCGCAGGCGCACGCCGGCGGCTTCCTGAACCGCTTCGCGGCGCGACTTGCCCTCGTGCTGGAGCTGGTTGGCGAACTGCGTGATCAGGATGCCGTGCTTGGTGACCAGGCCGACCAGCGTGATCAGCCCGACCTTCGTGTAGATGTTCAACGACAGGCCGTGGTAGCCCAGACAGACAAAGGCGAGCGCGCCCGAGACCGCCAGCGGCACGCTGAACATGATGATCAGCGGATCGCGGAAGCTCTCGAACTGGGCGGCCAGCACCAAGAAGATGATGATGACCGCAAAGGCCATGGTGCCGAGGAACGCGCCGCTTTCCTGCACAAACTGCCTGGATTGTCCCGCGTAGTCGGCCGTGTAGCCCTCGGGGAACAGCTCGCGGGCCTTCGCGTTCAGGAAATCCAGCGCCTGGCCCTGGGTGACGCCCGGCTTGGGCACGCAGGTGATGGTGGCGGCGTTCAACTGCTGAAACCGGCTCATCGAGCGCGGTTGCGCCTCGTAGTGGATCGAGGCGACGGCCGACAGCGGCACGAGTCCGCCCTTGCTGGTGGAGATGTAGTAGTTGCCGAGCTGCTCCGGATTCAGCCGGAACACCCGCTCGACCTGCGGCACCACCCGGTAGCTCCGGCCCTGCACGTTGAAGAAATTCACATAGTTGCCGCCGAGCATGGCGCCGATGTCCGAGCCGACCTGCGCCATGGTGATGCCGAACATCGCGGCCTTGTCGCGGTCGACGTCGATGTAGGCCTGCGCCTGGTCGAACTTGAGGCTGTTGTCGGCATAGAAGAACAGCCCGCTCTTCACCGCCTCGAGCACGAGGGAATCCGCCACCTGCGCGATGCGCGACGGATCATCGGTGGAGGCGACGATGAACTGCACGTTGGCGCCGCCGGCCCCGGGCAGCGGCGGCCGCAGGAAGGACAGCATGCGGAGGCCGGCCACGCCGCCGAGCTTCTGCGTCACTTCGGGCAGGAGCTGCATCGTGGTGCGCTTGCGCTGGTCCCACGGCTTCAGCGCCATCAGCGTGATGCTGTTGTTGGAGGCGGGGTAGCCGTTGATCTGGATGACCTGCGAGTTCTCGGGGAAGCCCCGCACGATCTCCGTGACCTGGTCGGCGTAGCGCGCGATCTGGTCGATGTTCGCGTTGGGCGACGCCGTGCCGAGGGCGATGATCATGCCCTGATCCTCGTCCGGGGCGAGGTCGGTCTTGGACATCTGGTAGAACGGCACGAGGCTCGCGAAGACGATGAGCGCGAAGACGACCACCACCGGGCGGTAGTCGAGCGTCGAGTGCAGGAGGCGCTCATACGCCCCGCGGACCTTGTCGAACTGCCGGTCGAGGAAATGCGCGAACTTCTGCCGCGAACCGTCGTCGTGCTGCAGCAGCTTGGAACACATCATCGGCGACAGCGTCAGCGCCACGACGCCGGACACGATCACGGAGCCGGCGAGCGTGAAGGCAAACTCGCGGAAGAGCGCGCCGGTCAGCCCGCCCTGGAAACCGATCGGGGCGTAGACGGCGGCGAGCGTGATGGTCATGGCGATCACGGGCCCGCCGAGCTCGCGCGCGCCCTTGAGGCTGGCGTCGAGGGGTGACAGCCCCTCCTCGATGTGCCGGTGGATGTTCTCCACCACGACGATGGCGTCGTCCACGACGAGGCCGATGGCCAGCACCATGGCCAGCAGCGTGAGCAGGTTGATGGTGAAGCCCATCGCGAGCATGATGAAGCAGGCCCCGACCAGCGACAGCGGCATGGCGACGATCGGGATGACCACCGAGCGGACCGTGCCGAGGAAAAGATAGATGATGACGATCACGATCAGCAGCGCCTCGACCAGCGTGACCACCACCTCGTCGATGGCGCTCCGGATGTAGTCCGTGGCATCGTAGGGGATCGCCGCGGTCATGCTCCGCGGCAGCTCCGCCACGATCGCCGGGAAGATCTTGCGGACATCATTGATGACGGTGAGCGCGTTGGCCGTGGGCAGGACGTTGATCGCGACCGCCGTGGTCGGGTTCCCGCCGAACTTGACCGATGCCTCGTAGCTTTCCGCACCCAGCATGACCTCGGCCACGTCACCGAGCCGCAGGATGGCGCCGTTCTTCTCCAGGATCACCAGCTGCCGGAATTCCTCGGCCGTGTGCAGGTCCGTGCTGGCGGTGAGGTCCACCGAGGTCATCATGCCCTTGGTGGCGCCGACCGCGGACAGGTAGTTGTTCGCCGCGATGGCGCGCCAGACCTGCGCGGCGCTCAGCCCGTGGGCCGCGAGCCGGTCGGGCTGGAGCCAGATGCGCATCGCAAAGATGCGGGCGCCGAGGATCTGCGCGCTCTGCACGCCGGAGACGGCGGTGAGCTTCGGCTGCACGACGCGGTAAAGGTAGTCGGTGATCTGGTTGGAATCCAGCTCGTCGCTCGAGAAGATGAGATACATCGCGGCGGTCGACTCCGACATCTGCACGTCGATGACCGGGTCCTGCGCCTCCGCCGGCAGCTGGTTGCGCACGCGGTTCACCTTGGAGGTGATCTGGGTCAGCGCGGCGTTCGGGTCGTAGTTCATCCGCAGGTGCACCGTGATCGAGCTGACGCTCGGGCCGCTGTTGGACTCGAGGTAGTCGATGCCGTCGGCGCTCGCGATCTCGCGCTCGAGCGGCGTGGTGATGAAGCCACGGACCAGCTCCGCGCCGGCCCCCACGTAGACGGTGGTGACGGTGACGACCGCGATGTCGCTGCGCGGGTATTGCCGGACGTTCAGCAGCTCGATCGAACGGAACCCGACGAGCAGGATCAGCAGGCTGACCACCGAGGCGAGCACCGGACGCCTGATGAAAATGTCGGTGAAGTTCATCGGGGGCTCACGGCTGCGCGGGCCGCGGGGCCGGTGAATCGCTCGGCTGGACCGAATTGTTGACCACGATGCCCGAGCCGTTGCGGAGCTTGAGCTGGCCGGCGGTCACGACCACCGCGCCGGCGGGCACGCCCTTGAGGACGGCGACCTGGTCGCCCCGCCGCGCGCCGAGCTGCACGAATTGCTGGCGGGCCACCTGGCCCCCACCCTCCTTCGCCGGCTCCACGAGGTAGACCGCGTTGCCGTAGGGGTTGTAGACGATGGCCGCCAGCGGCACCGTGATGACCTTCTCGATCACCGGCAGCTGCACCTCGATCGAACCGAACATGCCCGGCTGCAGCCGCTGGTCGGTATTGGGCAGCGTGGCCTGGAGCTGCAGCGTGCGGGTCGTCTCGTCGACGTTGGGATTGAACGCGCTGATGGCGCCCGCGAAATTCACCCCCGGAAAGGCGTCGACCGTGACGGCCACCGGCTGCCCGGCCTGCACCTGGGCGGCGTGCTGCTGCGGCAGCGCGAAGTTGAAGAAGATCGGGTCGAGCGCCTGCAGCGACACGATCACGGCCCCGCTGCGGAGAAACTGGCCGAGGTTCACCTGCCGGATGCCGGTGCGGCCCGCGAAGGGTGCCCGGACCGTCCTTTTCTCGATCATGCTGCGGATGGTGGCGACCGCCGCGCGGGTCTGCTGGAACATCGCCTCGGCGGCATCGAGTTCGCTCTGGGCGTTGGAGCCGTTGGTGCGGAGCTGCTTCGCCCGCTCCAAGCCGAGCCCGGCGAGGGCCGCCGCGGCCTCGGCCTGGTCGAGCTGCGCCGTCTCGGTGGAAACATCCTGCTGCACCAGCAGCCGGCCGGCCTCGACCGTGGCGCCCGGCTCGAAATCGATCTTGGTGACCGCCCCGTCGAGTTGCGCGCTGACGATGATGCCCTGGGTCGCGGCAAAGGTGCCCACGGCATGCAGGGTCGGCCGCCATTCCAGCTCGCGGGCGACCGTGGTGGCGACCGCCGCCGGCGGTGGTTTTTGCGCCGCCATGGCCTTGTTCATCATGTG
>JAYVZM010000144.1:0-5571 GCA_043783345.1 Verrucomicrobiota bacterium | reverse complement strand
ACTCGGAGCCCACCAGCGGCGGATAGACCCCGGGGACGCCCTGCCCGCTCTGCTGGTGACAGGCCTGGCAGATGGTGGTGAAGACGCGCTTGCCCAGGTCGTGCGGGGTGGCGGCGGCGATCTTGAGAGCGCCGGGTTTCTCGCGGCTCGCCTGGTCGTTGTAGACGAACCGATCGAAACGGATGGAATTGTGCGCGAGGTAAATGGAGCCGAAGAACACGGCCGAGCACATGAGGCCGAGGATGGCGAGCGGGAGCAGCGAGTAGCCGTGAGCCTTCTCGGGCTTGGTCCGCTGCAGCTGGGCGTGAACCTGCTGGATGCTGTCGTCGCTGGCACAGGCCTGCTCCAGGCGGAAATTCTTGTCGGGTTCAGCGCTCATCTTAGTGGCCGCCCTCCTTGGGCTTTTCAGCAGCAGTGGCGGGAGCCGCGGGAGCGGGCTGGCCGCTCGCCTTGCCTGCCTCCTTCGGTTTTTCGGCGGGTGCGGCGGCGGCGGGCGGACCGCTCTTCTTGGCCTCCTCCTTGGGCTTTTCGGCGGGCGCGTTCCGACTTTTCTCGAGGGGATAATCGTAGGTGTCCTTCAAGCTCTGCAAGTAGGCGACCAGCGCTTGGGCGCGGGCGGTGGGCACGACCTCGAAGCCGGCGGGCGGGGCATACTTGGTCGACAGCTTGACGGCCTTGGCCGATGGCTGGCGGCCGGCGGTCGGGTGCACGTCGAAGAGGAAGGTGTGCGCCGGCATGATGCTGCCGGGGGCGACGGACTGCGGCGCGTAGAGGATCTTGTAGAACCATTCCTCGTATTCGCCGGGCCGGCCGCTGTCGCCGAGGCGGCTGCCGACGTTGCGCAGGTCGGGGCCAAGGCGGCTCGAGCCGAAGAAGACCGTGTTGTCCCGGATGTAATCGCGGGCGTAGCCGCCGCGCGAGCCCCACTTGCGGGCCACATCGGAGCCGTAGCCGTCGCGGCGCACCTGCTGGGTGTGGCAGGAAACGCAGCCGAGGTCTTGGTAGACCAGGCGGCCCTGGTCGGCGAGCCCGGACATGGGCAGCGGATAAAGCGTCTCGTCCGTCGGGTCCTTGAACTGGGCGAGGCTGCCGAGCTGCCGGTGCGCGGTCAGGAGCAAGCCGGCCCAGGAGAGCGCGAGGGCGAGGAAGACACCGAGAAAGAGGACGAGGCCGTTCTTCATGCGTGGCCCTCCGTGGCCGGACTCGGCGGATTCGGCAGGCTCAGGTCAGGCGGGTTCTGAATCTGCGCGGGCGCGGTGCCTTGCGAGCAGAACGGGCAGGCGATCCAGAAGAAATTGAGGAGGAAGGCGACGTGGCCGATGAACAGGAGGCCCAGGCCGACGGTGCGCACGACGAACCAGAAGGTCATCGTCTGCGTGAGGGCGCCGAACGTCACCTCGGGATTGTCGAGGTGGGTGCCCTGCTGCCAGCCGCCGTAGCCGAGGCCGGCGGTGAGGAGCACGAGGCCGATCACGGTGGCGCCGAGGTGGGCCTTGACCATCGCGGGCGAGCGCCATTCGCGCTCGGTCAGACGGGGCAGGATGAAGTAGGCGGCGCCGAACATCGCGGTCGAGAAGCAGGCGTAGAAGCTGAGCCAGTCGCGCAGCCCGGTCAGCAGGGTGAACTGGGCGATCTCGGCGAAACTGCGCAGCGACAGCGCGAGGTTGAGCACCGCGGCGAGCACGAAGCCCACCATGCTCAGCAGGATGAAGCGGAGCGTCACGCTGCCGCGCAGGGCGCGGTAGCGGCCGGCCAGGGTGCCGAAGAGGTTGAGCGCGATGATGACGACCGGGACGACGAGGAGGAAGTTGGCGACCACCCCGAGGGTCGGGATCCACACCGGCACGGGCGAGCCGATGAGCCGGCTGCCGCCGGCGAAGGCGGAAGCGACGGCCAGCCACCAGAAACCGAGCGGCGCGAGGTAGTAGTTGGCGATCGGCTTGCCGAGGATCTTGGGCAGAAAATAATAGGCGGCGGCGAGCGCGACCGGAATGAACCAGAGCCCGTAAAGGCCGTTGACATACCAGGCGTTGACGACCGGCTGCAGCACACCGCGCACGGGCGCCTGGAAGAGCATGACCTGGGCGATGGCGTAGAGCCACGGGAACCAGAACGCCGCGCCGAAGAGATACCATTGCGAGGCGAAGACGTTTTCGGTGTTGCGGATGCTGAAGGTGGTGACCGCCCAGACGCCGACGAGGGCGTAGGCGGCGAGCAGGATCAGGACCACGAAGCGGGGCATCTCCAGCAGCTCGAAGGAGGTCGAGTAGCCGCCGAGGATGCCGAACACACCAAGGGTGACGCCGATGTTCCAGAACTTGGCGGCAACAAACAGCCAGCCGCCGTGGCGCAGCGTGGTCGCGGACAGCCGGGCCATCAGCCAGAGGCCAAAGCCGAAGGCGGCGTTCATACCCCAGCCGTAGATCAGGGCGTTCTGCGCCGCGGGGGCGAGCCGGCCGTGGGTGAACCAGACGCAGCCGGACACGAAGGCCGGAGAGTGCAGCTGGATGGAGGCGATCAGCTGGAACGCGCCGCCCAGGAGGAGCCAGAGCAGCGCGGAGCCGAAGAAGACGAGCACCGGCCATTTGGCGGAGGCGTCGATCTCCATCTGTTCCGTGCGGTCGTTTTGGGCGGAGGCAGTCATCGGCAAGGGTTATTTCTTCGCGTGCTCCCGGACGGTGAGTTCGATGGCGCGGTCGACGGGCAGGCGGACGATGCCGGCCTTCTGGTCGGCCCAGCCGTAGGTCGTGGAATCATCGTGCTCTTTCTGGCGATTCTTTTCGAGGAGGGCCATGCGATCGGCCGGACTCAGCACGCCCTCGACCTGGTCCACCGTGTAGGCGTGCGGGCTGTAGAGCTTCCGCGCGAGCCAGCCGAAGAGGGCGAAGCAGACCAAAACCACGATCGCGGTGAACACGGGCGTGCGGTGCGGGAAGGAGAAATTGGCGGAGGAATCGCTCATGGCGCGGTGGCTTCGTGGTGCGTGAGGGCCTCGACGATGCGGGGATCGCGGATGGGAATGAGCCGGGCGGTGGCAAAGCTCCGCAGATAGGCCCAAGCGCAGACGCCGCCGACGCCGACGACCGAGGTGAGCACCCACAGCAGGTTCAGCGAGAGGAACGGCAGCGGCTCGCCATGCGCATCCTTCAGGGCGGGGAGGACGTTGTAGCAGAGGTCGACGAGGATGATCAGGGCGACCCAGAGGCTGATGAGCAGGGCGGGACGGCGGTTCGCCTTGAAGGGGTAATACAGCCAGAGCAGGAAGGGCACGAAGAAGTGCCCGAACAGGATCAGCATGCCGACATACCACCAGTCGCCCGACTCGCGGATGTTATACCAGAAAGTTTCCTCGGGCACGTTGGCGTTCCAAATCAGGAAATACTGCGAGAAGGTGACATAGCCCCAGAACACCACGAAGGCGAAGGCGAGCGCGACCAGGGTGTGAAACTGGGACGGAGTGTAGATGCCCTTGTAGTCGCCGCGGGCGCAGAGCCAGCAGGTGATCACCACGGCGAAGGCCAGGGCGCCGCGCACGCAATTCGCGAAAAACCACACCCCATACATCGTGGAGAACCAGTGATACTCGAGGCTCTTCATCCAATAGATGGCAGCGAAGGTCAGGGAGAGCGCGGTGAGCACGATGCCAAAGGCCGCGGTCTTGCGGTTCATGAAGGTCCACTTCACATCGCCGTCGTTGTCCTGCGTGAACGACGCCTTGCGCAAGCGGGCGGACAGCCAGATCCAGATCGCGAAGAAAGCAACGGTCATGCCGGTGAACATCTTCAGGCTCAGGAATCCCGCCTTCTTTACATAGAGCGGATCGGCGCCCACCGTGTGGCCGCCGTGGACTGGATGGGTGAGATCCATCCAGGGCCAGACGAGGCCGGGTTTAACCCAGGCCGAGATCAGCAGCGGCAGGAAGAGCACGCCGAGCCAGAAGAACGCGGCGAGGCCGTGCTCCAGCTGGCGGCGGATGACCGTGGACCAGCCGGCGTCCGTGATGTGGTGGATGAGAATCAGCAGCAGCATGCCGATGGCCACGGCGGTCCAGTAGGCCACGCCGACCAGATAAGAGAGGGCGACATGCTGGGCGGGCGAAACCATGAGCCCGACGGCGGTGAGCGCCAGGCCGGCGAGGCCGGCGCCGAGGAACTTGGCGGCCAGGGCGCCGGCGGGCGCGGGCAGAGAGGAAGCGGGGACGCTCATGTTACTTCAGCCCTCCGCGTTGGTCGGCCGGGACATCGTCGATCATGGCATGATGGGCCCGCTGGAGGACGCGCACGTAGGCGATCACGGCCCAGCGCTCGTCCGGCGAAAGTTTGTCGGCGTAGGGGAACATCGTGTTCTTGCCGTTCGTGATCGTGTTGAAAATCTCGCCCTCGGCCATCACCCGAAGACGGTCGTCGTGGTAGGACGGGGTGGCGACCATGGCGTAGGACTTGGTGATGCCATTGCCGTCGCCCAGCACGCCGTGGCAGGGGGCGCAGTAGATGTTGAAGCGGCCCTGGCCGCGCCGGATGAGCGCCTCGTCGACGAGAATCGGGAAGCCGCGGGCAAAGGAGCCGTCGGCGGCCCGGCCGGCGTAATGGAAGTCGTCGGCACGCAGGAAAGCGGGATCGGCAAAATAGACTTTGCCGTTCTCGTCGTGTTTCTCGATGACGTCCCGGCCGAAGGGCACGGTGCCGGGCGGGATCGGCCGGTCGGCGCGGCCGTCGGCGAAGAACTTCGACTCGGCCTGCGGCTTGTATTTGGCCTGGCGGTCCATGTCGGGGAACACCTCGATCGGCGGGCGGGAGGAGCGCAGGCCGCGGAAACCCATGACGGAGATCACGAGCACGACGAGGAAGGCGAGCGTGTAGTAGGCGTGGCGCATCGCTTAGTCCTCGAGTTCGGCGATGTCCTTGCCGCCGGCCTGCTCGAGCAGGCTGCGGGTCTGGGCCGGGTTGAATTTCGGGTCGTTGGCCTCGATCACGATGTAGAAGCGGTCATCCATCGCGCGGACATACTGCGGCGCCTTCAGGATGGGGTGGTAGTGCATCGGCAGCTTGTTCAGGAAAAACATGCCGGCAATGGTGGTAAAGGCGGTGAAGAGGATCGTCAGCTCGTAGGAAATCGGGAACGCGAACATCGGGCTGAAGAACGGCTTGCCGCCGACGATGAGCGGATACTCATAGGCGTTGGCCCACCAGATGAACGACATCCCGGTGCAAAAGCCGGTGACGCCGCCGAGGAGGGAGAAGCGCGGCACCCGGGAACGGCGCAGCCCCATGGCGGCGTCGAGCCCGTGAATGGGGAAGGGCGTGAGGGCATCCCAGTGCGAGTAGCCGGCGTCCCGCATCTTTTCACAGGCGCGATAGAGCTCGGGGGTGGTGTCGAAGGCGGCGATGATTCCGTAATTCTTTTTCATGATCGTGCCTCCTCAGTGTGGGTGACCCGGCCCATGCGGGTCGGCCTGGGGAATGACCGCCTTGATTTCGGACATCGGCATCATCGGCACGAAGCGGATGAAAAGCAGGAACAGGAAGGAGAACACGCCGAAGGTGCCGAAGAACGTGAAGATCTCGACGATGG
>JAYVZM010000143.1:0-5587 GCA_043783345.1 Verrucomicrobiota bacterium | reverse complement strand
GGCGGCTCGATCTTCGTGCACGAGCTCGGCCATTTCCTGGCCGCGCGGCGCCGGGGCGTGAAGGCCGACCTCTTTTCGATCGGGTTCGGCCCGGCCATCTGGAAGTGGCATGGCAAGGATGGCGTCGAATATCGCCTGGCGTGGATTCCCATCGGCGGCTACGTGCGGCTGCCCCAGCTCGCCGACATGCCGGCCCTCGAGGGCGAATCCGACGCGGATGTCGCCCAATTGCCCCCGGTCGACTACACCTCGCGCATGATCGTGTTCGTGGCGGGCGCAGCGTTCAACGTGCTCTTCGCCTTCGTCCTGGCCTGCATCCTGTGGCAGGTGGGGCGTCCGGCACCGGAGAGCATCACCACCACCACCATCGGTTATGTCATCCCGACCCTGAAGCTGCCTGACGGCAAGGAGGTCGAGAGCCCGGCAGCCAAGGCCGGATTGCAGGTCGGTGACGTCATCCGGCGCGTCGATGGACGAGCCGTGAATGACTGGCTGCAGTTCAAGACCGCCATGGTGCTCAGCACCGAGGTTTCCAGCGCAGGCGACCGCTCCGCCGTGCTCACGATTGAGCGTAAGGGCCAGTCGATGGACGTCAGCCTGCAACCCGTGAAGACCGGTGATGAAGGCATGCGGGCCATCGGCGTCAGTTCGGCTTACACCGCGGTGGTCGACCGCGTGGTGGCGGGCTCCCCCGGCGCGCAGCTCGGCTTCAAAGCCGGCGACCGGTTCGTGGCCTTTGACGGCACCAAGGCCGTGAGTTTCGATCAGATTTCCCAGCATATGCGCGCCCACAAAGATCGCGCCATCGTTCTCACCGTTGATCGCGCGACGGGGCCCGTCGATATCACCCTGCCCGCCGTCCCCAAGGACAAACCCCACCCCCTGACCGGCCTGCAGATCACCATTCCTTACCAGCTGCTGCACGACACTCCCTGGAACCAGTTCTACGAGATCCTCGACAGCACCTTCCGGACCATCTGGAGCCTGGTCAGCCCTCGCGGCGACCTGTCGGTGTCCAATCTGAGCGGGCCGATCGGCATTGGCCGCGGTTTCTGGGACGCCGCCCAATCGGACTATCCCATCCGCTTCGCCATCTGGTTCGCGATCCTGGTCAACCTGAACCTGGCCATCTTCAACCTGCTGCCGATCCCCGTGCTCGACGGCGGCCACATGCTCTTCGCCACCATCGGCAAACTGCGCGGCAAGGCCCTGCCCTTCAATTTCGTGGCCACCATGCAGAGCATCTTCGTCGTGCTCATTCTTTCGATGATGGCCTATGTGACGGTGTTCGGTGACCTGCGCCGCATCGTGCGGGACAACCGCGCCGAGACCCAGGCCCGGGAAGCCGCGGCCGAGCAGCAGAAGAAAGCCGCCGAGCCGGCCAAGCCCTGAGCCGGCTGGCGCCGGCAAGTGGCAAGGGCAAAGCGCCGGTCACGTGCGGACCTATCCCGACACTTGCCACTTGTCTCCGTATCTTGTCACTTGTCACTGATCACCTGTCACTTTCCCCCATGTCCTACTGCGCGTCCCGCTATCACACGATCCGCCGCCGCACCGTCGAGGTGATGGTCGGCGGCATCGGCGTGGGCGGCGCCCACCCCCTCCGTGTGCAGTCGATGACCACCAGCGACACGCAGGACGTCGCCGCCACCGTGAAACAATCGATCGCCCTCGCCGAGGTGGGCTGCGAAATCGTCCGCATCACCGCCCCCAACGTCGCCGCGGCGAAATGCCTGAAGGAAATCCGCGAGAAATTCTCCGCCGCCGGCTTCGCGCACGTGCCGCTGGTGGCCGATATCCATTTCCTCCCCTCCGCCGCGATGGAGGCCGTCGAGCATGTCGAGAAGGTCCGCGTGAATCCCGGCAATTACGCCGACAAGAAGAAATTCGCCGTCAAGGAATACACCGACGCCGACTACGACCGCGAGTTGGAGCGGCTGCACGAGTCGTTCTCGCCGCTGGTGAAGCGCAGCAAGGAGCTCGGCCGCGCCATGCGCATCGGCACCAACCACGGCTCGCTCTCCGACCGCATCATGAACCGCTACGGCGACACGCCGCTCGGCATGGTGGAGAGCGCGCTGGAATTCCTGCGCATCGCCCGGTCGCACGACTACCACGCCATCATGCTGTCGATGAAGTCGAGCAACCCGAAGGTCATGATCCAGGCCTATCGGCTGCTGGTGGAGCGCATGGCCCGGGAGGACATGCACTATCCGCTCCACCTCGGCGTCACCGAGGCGGGCGACGGCGAGGACGGCCGCATCAAGAGCGCCATCGGCATCGGCAGTCTGCTGCTCGACGGCCTCGGCGACACCATCCGCGTCTCCCTGACCGAGGATTCCGTTTATGAAATACCCGTGGCCCGGGCCATCTCCGAGAAGGCCATGAGCCTCTGGCGAGGCTCCCACATCCAACCTTCAACGCCCAACGTTCAACTCCCAACCGATTCGGCCCTGAGCGTTGAAAGTTCGCCGTTGAACGTTGAGGGTTCCGAATCGTCCGGCGATTCGGTGGATCCCTACCACTTTACCCGCCGCGAAACGACCACGCTGCACCTGTCGGACAAATGCCTCGTCGGTCCCGAGCAGCCGCCGCGGGTCATCGTGCGCACCACGCTGGCCGGTCTCGCCGAGGCGGCCAACGCCATCGCCGTCCCGAGGATGAAGGACACCCCCGCCGAAGGGCTGCTGGTGCCGGTCAATTCCGTGTCCGATCTTCAGGTTGTCGGAGCCTGCTTGCAGGCGATTTCGCATTCGTCGGATTTTCTGGCTCTCGAACTGGCCCCGTCGCTCACGCCCGCCGAACTCGAATTGAAAATTGAGAATCAAAAATCGAAAATCCTCCTGGTGCGGCATTTCGGCCCGCAAGATGTCGCCGTTTTTCAGGAATTCGCCGCCCTCGTCCGCCGGCACGACCATTTTCTGGCCGGCGAGATCGCTCCCGAGGATTTCGGGGCCTACGAAGGCGTTTTGCGCCAGCTGGGCGACGACAACCTGCTGTTTACCCTGTCGGGCCCCTCCCGCCTCGCGGGCCACACGACCGGAGCGTATCGCCGCCTCGTGGAATGCCTCAAATCCGCCGGCTCCCGGGCGCCGGTTTGGATCCGCAACACGGCCGCCACCGCGGTGCGCGGCGACAACAGTTTCCTCTCCAAACTGCTCGAGGCCAGTTTTCTGACTGGGGGCCTGCTCTGCGACGGGGTCGGCGACCTCGTGAGCATCGAGACCGAGCCGGATCCCGCCCGCGCGACGAAACTGGCCTACAATGTCCTGCAGGGCGCTGGCGCGCGCATCTCCAAGACCGAGTTTGTCGCGTGCCCGAGCTGCGGTCGCACGCTGTTCGACCTGCAGAGCACCACGCAGCGCATCCGCGCGCAGACCGGCCATCTCAAGGGGGTGAAGCTGGCCATCATGGGCTGCATCGTGAATGGTCCTGGCGAGATGGCCGATGCGGACTTCGGCTATGTCGGCGGCGCACCGGGCAAGATCAACCTCTACGTGGGTAAAAACTGTGTGCAATACAACATCCCGCAGGACGAGGCCGACGCCCGGTTGGTCGCATTGATCCGCGAGCACGGCAAATGGACCGATCCCGAGCCGCACCAGCTCGCGAACGCGTAGGCGCGCCGGAACTGTAGGGCGGGATCGCCCCACAGCGGCCGAGGCATTCACAAAAATATTCCGCCGTGCCAACCCGTGAAATCCACGGTGAAAGAACCTGTTTGCTCTGGGCGGAAGTGGAATCGCCGCGAGCAACCGCGCCGCCCCAGAGGAGAAAGCACGCCCCGCACCCGTGATTTTTTTCGCAACAATAAAATGCGAAAAGTTATGGCCCGCTTCCTGTGAACAAGATGTCGGAAAGTTGCGCTTGAAACGCATTTTTTGATTCACGTTATTCGCAAAGTATCTTTTAACGTTCTGCCTCTCGCCTGTTCTTTGCCAACTTCCGCAGCGCACTCCGTGCCCCGCCTCCTCCAAGGTTCTCCCTACACGCCGGCCCGCGTCACCCCGCCCCGCAGCCCCCGCCTGCACCAGGTGACAGCCTCGCCCCCCTTTTTCCCTTGTGAGTGACGGCCACGACGAACGAAGCGGTGGTTGCAGCAAATGCAGTTGCTGAGGTGCGAATAAACCGTCACCACTCCGACCTCCCATGCCCCACCCCGTGCTCCAGACCAGTCTCTGGGAAACCGTCAAATGCGACCTCAAGGAGCTGTTCCCGGAGGATGTTTTCCAGATGTGGTTCGAGCCGATGCGCTGCGTGGAGACGACGGAGGACGCCATCACCCTGGGCGTGCAGAATGATTTCGCCGCGATCTGGATCCACGACAACTACCTCGACCTGATCTCCCAGCGCCTGCGGCTCGCCGCCGGCCGCCTGGTGCACGTCAGCCTCCGGAAGACGGAGAATGGCACCGCCGCCAGCGCACCCGCGATCGAGCCCAAGGCCCGCCCCGCGACCAAGCGCACCCTGCGCTACGACGAACGCTCGGCCGCAGCCGGTTCGCTCAACCCGCGCAACAGCTTCGAGACCTTCGTGGTCGGGCCGAACAACCAGTTGGCCCATGCCGCCGCCCTCGCCGTCGCCCAGGCGCCCGCCCAGGCCTACAACCCGCTGTTCATCCACGGCGCCACCGGCCTCGGCAAGACCCACCTGATGCATGCCATCGGGCACAGCATCCTCCAGCGCAACCCCGAGGCCAAGGTTGCCTACCTCTCCACGGAAAAATTCACCAATGAATATATCCACGCCATCCAGGAGAACGCCCTGACCAAGTTCCGCCAGCGCTACCGCAGCGTGGACGTCCTGCTGGTCGACGACGTGCAGTTCCTCGCCGGCAAGGAGCGCATCCAAGAGGAGTTTTTCCACACCTTCAACGACCTCTTCGAGTCCCAGAAGCAGATCGTCATCTCCAGCGACCGGCCCGTCACCGAGATCGCCACGCTCGAGGCGCGCCTCGTCTCCCGGTTCCAGTGGGGCCTCTCCGCCGACATCCAGTCGCCCGATTTCGAGACCCGCGTCGCCATCCTCAAGACCAAGGCCGCCACGCTGAAAGTGGAGCTGCCGATGCCCGTGATCGAGTTCATCGCCCAGCATATCTCGAAAAACATCCGCCGGCTTGAGGGCGCGCTCATCAAGATTTCCAGCTACGCCGCGCTCACCGGCAAGCCGCTCGACCTCGCCACCGCCGAGCATCTCCTCAAGGATGTGCTGATGGAGGAGGCGCAGAACCGCCTCAACATCGAGGGCATCCAGAAGCGCGTCGCCGACCATTACCAGATCCGCCACTCGGACATGACGAGCAAGCGCCGGCCCAACGCCATCGCCTTTCCCCGCCAGATCGCCATGTATCTCTGCCGCCAGCTCCCCCGCCACTCCCTGCAGGAGATCGGCGAGGCCTTCGGCGGCCGCGACCACGGCACCGTTATCCACGCGGTCAAGACTGTCGAAAACATGATGGAACAGGACAACTCGGTGCGCGGCAGCGTCGATTTCCTGAAGGCTCAGCTCACCAAATGATCTTCCCGGGCGAACGGCCCGGAACCAAGCAAGGCGCGCACGCAAATGCGATTAGTCAGTGGCGGCGCAG
>JAYVZM010000142.1:0-5611 GCA_043783345.1 Verrucomicrobiota bacterium | reverse complement strand
CAAGCGCGTCACGGGCAGAGTTGGAGGCGCAGCGACCCCGCTGCGCAGATCGGTCGCGGGCGGGGTTTCTCCGTCGCCGGGCCTATGGAGGACAGGCGCCCGCGCTCCATCGCCTTTCAGCCAGTGCCACCACCCGTAGGCCTGGATGACGAAAAAGAAAACCTGCAGGAGCGTGTCGGAGTAGAGCTTCGCGTCGAAGAACACCCAGGCATACACCGCCACCTGCACCAGCCCGACGGGCCAGCCCCAGAGGTTCTGCCGGATCATCAGCCACACGCCGATGACGCCCAGCACCGTGCCGATGATTTCCCAGATGCTCATGCGGTTTTTGGAGGTGTCATTTTGCAGGAGCCTGCTTGCAGGCGATCAGTGCCTCCAGCGTGCGTGACAACCCATCGCCTGCAAGCAGGCTCCTACACTCCGGTCAAATACGCCTCCATCGCCTCTCGAGTCAGGGTGTGCGCGGCCGCGCACCGGGGGCATTCCACCCGGATCGTTTCGCCGTCCCCGAACAGGCCCTCGGGATCGGCGCGGAACGCCGGAGCGATCGCCCCGAGGATTTTCCCCTGGGTGCAGCCGCAATGCCAGCTGTAGTTGCGGCGCTGGATCCGGGCGAGCGTCTCGGCCGCGGCCAAGTGGCGCACCCCGTCGGCATCCACCGAGCTGAACCATGGCAGGTCGCAATCCGGATGCGCCACCAAGAGGGCGTAGGCGTCACCGCCCGTTTCAAAAAAACGGACAGGCCGCTGCTCGCTCCGGGCGTAATAGCCCGTCACGGCCGCCAGCACGTCGTTGCCGTGGAAATTCACCACGCTGCGGCGCGACTCGGCCCCGCGCCTCGGCACGATGTCGCTGAAAAACACGTTCTGGTCCGCCTCCTTCACGTTCTCGGTGAACAACCGGCCGGTGACGGTGCAGTCCTCGTTGTCGCCGGCGAGGAAAAGGTTCAGCAACGGCTGCTGGAAATTGATCGTCCAGGCCAGATGCTCCCCGTGCGGCCGCGAGGCGCAATGCAGGGTGAAGGCCGCCAGCGCCGTCTTGAACAGCGCGGCCTGCTCCGGCGTGTAGCGCAGCTTGTTGTCCGCAAGGTGCAGGTAGAAGTCGGTGAACAGCGGACCCAGATCCGCCTGCACCAGCAACGCATTGCGGTGGCGGACAAAATCCACCGTCACCCCGGCACCGTTCAGATCGTTGGCTTGGTCATCAGGCATGGGGGCAATGTATGCAGATTCGCCCAAAGTCCAGCGGCGCACAGGTCCCGCCGCCGTCGTTCAAAAATCGCGGGAAATATTCCCATTTCAGCATTTGCCAAGGGTTGCGAGCGGGGCGATGGTGTCGCATGTCTGCTCCCCACGCCCGCCCCGCACACGTCGAAGAAGAACTTTCGCTCCCGCTGTTCTTCGCCACGGTCGTCCTTTCGCTCGCCGGCCTCTATGGCTTGGCCTGGCTTTGCGCCCCCGCCAACGTCTGGCTGGCCCAGGTCGGAGCCTCCGCGTGGAAGTTCGCCGCCGCCTTCCTCTTCATCAAGCTGTTCAATTGCTTCATGGAATTCTTCTTCCATCGTTACGTGCTGCACAAGCCGGTGGTGCCGTTCCTCAGCCACTTCTACAAGCAGCACACGCTGCACCACAACCTGACCCGCATCGGCCGGCGGCGCACGTCGGGCGGCCGGGAGATTCCCTTCGTCGAGAACATCTACCCCATCACCGAGCCGCACCAGACGGAGGCATCGTTCTTCCCTTGGTTCACGCTGGCCGTTTTCGGACTCATCCTGGCCCCCTTCTTCGCGTTGCTCCAGTGGCTGGCCCCGTCCTTTCCCTGGTTCCTGGCGGGCTACGCCGCCATCGCCACCTCGCTGGTTTTCTACGAGGTGTTTCACGCGATCGAACATTGGTCCTTCGAAAAATGGAGCCGGCTCATCGAACTCCCGCGCGCGGGCTGGTTCTGGCGCAAGGTCTACAGCTTCCACCTGCGGCACCATGCGGTCATCGACTGCAATGAGGCCATTTCCGGCTTCTTCACCCTGCCGGTGGCTGACTTTGTTTTCAGCACCTGGATCTTCCCAAAATCCCTTTACACGAATGGCGGCGAGTGGGAACCCTCCGAATTCACCAGCCCGCGCCCCTGCCGCTTCATCCGGTGGTGCGACACGGCTTCCGAGAACCTCGTCCGCAACCGCCGCCTCGCGGCGCAGGGCGCGCCGCTCATCCCGGTGGTGCCGCCCTCCCCCGCCCGGGAGTATACCCGCCTGGAGCGCTTCACCCACGGGCTGACCCACGGCCTCGGTCTCGCCACCAGTGCGGCCAGTCTCGCCGTGCTCATGTCCTTCGCCGCCCTCCGGGGCGATGCGTGGCACTTGTCCAGCTTCGCCGTCTTCGGCGTCACGCTCATGCTGCTCTACACCGCCTTCGCCATCTATCACCGCCGCGAAGAGGTGGAATGGAAGCTGATGGTGCGCAAATACACTCACGCCGCGATCTTCCTCGTCATCGCGGGCACGGCCACGCCGTTCCTGCTCGTGTCGATGCGCGGCCCGTGGGGCTGGTCGCTGTTCGGCGTCGTGTGGGGCCTGTGCACCGCCGGCGTCGCCCTCCAACTCCTGTTTGGCGGCCGCTACCGGACCGTGACGGTCGTGGCGTATCTGCTGGTGGGCGTCGTGGCCGTGATCGCCATCAAGCCGGTCATCGCCACGCTGCCGCCCGGCGCGCTGGCCCTCGGGCTGGCCGGTGTGCTGTGCTACACGGCGGGCATCGGGTTTTGTCTGTGGCGGCTCCCGCGCTTTGATCTGCTGCCCCGCCAGCTGTTCTTCCAGGCGGGGAGCGCCTGCCACCTGCTGGCCGTGCTGCTGTTCGTGCTGCCGACGCACGGGTGAACCTCGGCGCCAGTGAAGGGAAACACCGGCGCGCCCGGGCCGGCTGCGCCCCGGCCCCGCCTCAATCCCGCTTGATCACGCCCTTGCTCTGCAGCTTCTTCACCTTGGGCTTGATGACGAACGAGCAATAACCCTGACCGGGATGCTGGTTGAAGTAGTCCTGGTGGTAATCCTCGGCGCGCCAGAATTTCTTCAGCGGCACGATCCCGGTGACAATCGGGTCCTGATAATGCGCCTGGGCGGCGATCTTCGCGCGGGTTGCGGCCTTCTGCTGCGCCTCGTCGTGGTAAAAAATCACCGAACGATACTGGTCGCCCTCGTCCGCCCCCTGGCGGTTCAGCGTCGTCGGATCGTGCGACTCGAAGAATATTTCCAGCACCTTCTCGTAGCTGATCACCGCCGGATCGAACTCGATCTGGATGACCTCGGCGTGGCCGGTGCCGTGGCTGCAGATTTGCTCGTAGGTCGGGTTCTCGGTCCGGCCGCCGGAGTAGCCGCTGACGCTGTGGATGACGCCGGGCACCCGCTGAAACACCGCCTCCGTGCACCAGAAGCAGCCGCCCCCGAAGGTGGCGAACTCGTGTTTCGAAGCGGATTTGGTTTCAGCCGGGGCGGTCATGGCGGTGAGCAGGAAGCAAAGGGTGGCAAGGGCGTGGACTCTCATGGACGTGGGAGGATGCTAGCCAGCTTTTATTCCGGCGCAAGGCCCGCGGCTTCGCCGCGGGAAGCGCCAAGCGCCAAGCGCCAAACCCCAACATCCAACATCCAAAATCCAGCGAGACTGGTGTTTTCCAGTTTGGCGTTTCTTTGGTCCTTGGAGCTTGGAGCTTGGAGCTTATAGTAGGGCCATGGACGATCCCCGGCTCGACAAATGGCTCTGGAGCGTGCGCGTGTTCAAGACCCGCCCGCTCGCGACAGCCGCCTGCCGCGCCGGCCATGTGCTCATCGGCGAGCTCGAGGCCAAGCCCGGCCGCGATGTCCATGTCGGCGAAACCGTCACCGTCCGAGTCGGCGTCATCACCCGCACGCTGAAAATCACCGGCCTGCCGCGCTCGCGTGTCAGCGCCAAGCAACTGCCCGAGTTCATGACCGACCTCACGCCTCCGGCCGAATACGAGCGGGCGAAGCAGGCCGGCATCGAGCACATGCTCGCGCGCCAGCGCGGGATCGGCCGCCCGACGAAAAAAGACCGCCGCGACATGGGCCGGCTCTTCGGATTCGAGTGATCATTGGAGGCGGGACGAATGCGTGGGCCAGCGAGCTTGCTCGCGCTTCAACCGCGTCCGTAAGCGGGCTGCCTACTGCGGCTTGATTGGGCAAACGGGATTTTGAGGACTGGTAGCCCAGCCTCCAACTACCTCGTCAGCTTCCGATACTTGATCCGGTGCGGCTGGTCGGCGTCCTTCCCCTTCCGCTTCTTGAAATCCTCGAGGTAGGTCGAGTAGTTGCCGGCAAAGATGTGCACATAGCTGTCGCCCTCGAACGCCATGATGTGCGTCGCCACACGGTCGAGGAACCAGCGGTCGTGCGAAATGATGACCGCGCAGCCGGCGAAGTTCTCGAGGGCCTCCTCCAGCGCGCGGATGGAGTTCACATCGAGGTCGTTGGTCGGCTCGTCGAGCAGCAGCAGGTTGGCGCCGCTCTTGAGCACGCGCGCCAGCAGCACGCGGTTGCGCTCGCCGCCGGAGAGCACGCCGACCTTCTTCTGCTGGTCCGCGCCGGTGAAGCCGAACTGCGCGCAATACGCGCGGCTGTTCACCGATCGCATGCCGAGCGTCAGGATCTCCTGCCCGTCGCTGATCACCTCCCAGATGGTCTTGTTGCCCTCGAGCGAGTCGCGCGACTGTTCGACGTAGGCAAACTTCACGGTGTCGCCGACCTTGAACGCGCCGGCGTCGGGCTTCTCCAGGTTGGTGATGAGCTTGAAGAGCGTGGTCTTGCCCGCGCCGTTGGGGCCGATGATCCCCACGATGCCGCCGGGCGGCAGCGAAAAGTTCAGTTTCTCGAACAGCAGCCTGTCGCCATAGCCCTTGCTGACGTCCGACGCCTGCACGACGAGCGTGCCGAGCCGCGGGCCGGGCGGGATGATGATCTCGAATTTCTTCTCCTGCTCGGCGACGTCCTGCTTGAGCATGGCCTCGTAGGCGTTGATGCGCGCCTGGCCTTTCGATTGCCGGGCCTTGGCCGACTGGCGGATCCACTCAAGTTCGCGCGCCATCGCCTTCTGCCGCTTGCTCTCGGTGCGCTCAGCCACGGTGGCGAGCGCCTGCTTCTGCTCGAGCCACGAGGAATAGTTGCCCTTCCACGGGATGCCCGCGCCATGGTCGAGCTCGAGGATCCAGCCGGCGACGTTGTCGAGGAAGTAGCGGTCGTGCGTCACGGCGATGACCGTGCCCTCGTAACGCGACAGATGCTGCTCCAGCCAGTTGACCGAGTCGGCGTCGAGGTGGTTGGTCGGCTCGTCGAGGAGGAGGATCGACGGCTTCTGCAACAGCAGCCGCGCCAGCGCGACCCGGCGGCGCTCGCCGCCGGAAAGATTGTCCACGACCTGGTCGCCCGGCGGACAGCGGAGCGCGTCCATCGCCTGCTCCACCATCGGCGCGACATCCCACGCGCCGAGATGGTCGATCTGCTCCTGCAGTTTCGCCTGCCGGTCGCTGATGGTGTCGCGGGCCTTGTCGTCCGGGGCCGCGGCGATCTCGTCCCAGCTGGCGTCGTAAGCCGCGGTCAGGTCGGTCA
>JAYVZM010000141.1:0-13592 GCA_043783345.1 Verrucomicrobiota bacterium | reverse complement strand
GGTTTCCGGGCCGGCAGGAACAGGGGCAAAAGGCCCCAGGCCAGCAGGCCGAATGATGCCGTGCGACAGAGAAGATCGATTGTGGTCATGGTGGGAATCAGTGGAGAGTTGCGGTTGCGCTGTAGACGGACCCGACGTTGTAGCCGGAGCCATTCAGCAGAGTGAGCACCACGGTTTCCGGATTGGCGTTCGTGGAGTTGGCGATGGCGCGGATCGTCAGCGTGGCGGACGCCGCCCCGGCGGGAATCGTGATCGTTTCCGGCATGTCCCCTTCGGGGCGCCGGTAGTCGGTCCACTTGGCGGCCGTTCCCGCGAATTTGAAGTTTACGGTGAGCGCCGCGGTGGTGCTGCCGGCACGGGTGAACGTGTAGACGGCGGCGTCCGTGGTGCTGCCGATGGCGGCATTCGCATCGGTCGCCGCGACCGTGATCGTGGGCAGGCCGTTCTCGGCAAACAGCGTGGCGCGGGCCACCGCGCGGCGGCCGTCCGGCCACTGCGCCTCGGCCTCGACCCACTGGGCGCCGTAGCCGGAGGGCGTGAACGTGTAGGTGGCGCCGTAGGCCGCCGACTGGTCCTTGGCTTCCCATACGATGCGGGCGCCGTTGAGGTCGAGGCCCGCCACCTGCAGGCCGACCGTGATGGGCGTGCCGAGCGCGGGGGTCGCCGGGATGCCGGTGATCGTCGCGGTGGCCGAACGCCACGGGGCACTCTTGGCCGGGGTCTGCGCCGCGAGAAACGCCACGCTGGCGAGGCTCCGCGCCTGGTCGAGGTGCACGAACTCCGTGGTGACGTTGAACGTGTCGCTCCAGCGGTCATAGAAACCGTGGGGCGCGGTGGCGGCATTGTCGCGCGGGAAGGTCAGCGCGGCGAGGTCGGTGCCGTAGGTGCCGGTGTAGACCGGCCCCGTCTGCAGGTTGCCCAGCGGGATGCCGTTGGGCGGCAGCATGCGCTCGTCGTTCTGCGCATACTGGTGGACGATCTCCTTCTGGCGCTTCCAGCCGAGGCCGGTCACGTAGGCGACATTGACCGCGTTGGCGCCGCCCTCGTAGTTCAGGTTGCGGAGCAGCGCGTCGCGATAGTCGGTGCGCGGGTCGAGCTGGCTGGCGACCGCCAGGTCGAACGCCTGGGCGGAGGAGAAATACCAGCCCGCGCCCTGCACGCGCTTGGACTCCTCCGGGAAGCTGGTGCCGTAGGCGCTTTGCTGCGACCACTTGAGCACGTCGTTCGCGGCCGCACGGATCTCGGCCTCGCATTTGGCGAGAAGCGTGGTGTCGAGCTGGCCGGCGTTGAGCCGGCCGCTGCGGGCGGCGAAGGCGTAGCAGCGAACGGCGTTCCCGTAGGAGGAATAGCAATGCTCCCAGCCCCAGCGCCACGTCCCGGGATCGGTCGGATTGAACCAGGACTTCAGCGTCGCGTGGATGGTGGCGTCGCCCGTGGCGGCGAACATCGCGGCGGCGGCCCAGGCGAGTTCGTCGTCATGGGTGAAATCGTCGCCGTAGTGCGTGATCTTCTGGTAGGCGCCGGCCTTGCCGTATTTCGCGATGGCATCGGTCAGGAACTTCCAGCCGGCCCTGGCCTTGGCGAGGTAGGTCGCGGCGGCCTGCGGATAGGCGTTCTTGAAGCGCGGCGACGAGGCCATCTCGGCGAGCGCGGCCACGGCGGCGGCGGTGGCCGAGGTGTTTTTCGGCCACACGACCTGCTCGCTGCCGCGGTCGGGCAGCACGTTGTTCTCATATTCGCTCTCGCGCGGATAGACGATGAAGTAGAAGCCGCCGTCGGCGTCCTGCAGTTTCGCGAGGTAATCGGCCTCGATCTTGGCTTCCTCCATGACGTCGCTGATGCCGTCGCCGCTCTCGGGCAGGCCGAGGTTGTCGAGGGCGGCGATGCCGTTGATCGAATCCGCGGCAAAGAGCAGCAGGTGCGCGAGCACGGCGCTGTTCGTGGTGTATTTGCTGTAGTCACCCGCGTCGTGGTGGCCGCCGGCAACGTCGATCGTGCCCTTGTTGACGAAGGGATAAAGCTGCGCCGACTCGGACGTCAGGCGCGGCGCGATCTGCGCCGGGTTGTCGGCATTGATCGTGTTCGCGTAGCTGGCGATGGTCCGCCAGGTGAAATCGAAGCCGCTGCCGCTCGGCACGCTGGCCGGAGCCACGTGGCAGGCGGCATGGGTGAACCGCGTGTAAGGCAGCTCGTTCGGCAGGCCGCAGCGCTGGTGATAGAGGCCCTGCGCATAGGTGCGGGTGAAGGCCATGGCGATCCCGTCGTCGATGAGGAACGGCAGCGAGGCGCCGAGTCCCGGGACCACGAGCCGGTATTCGCCCACGGCCGTCAGGGTGCTGAAATCGGCTTCGTAAACCTTCTGATAGGGCGCGGGCGAATAGGTCCAGCCGCTGTCGGGGCGCGCGGTGAGCGTGCCTTGGTAGACCACGGTGCCGGTGGCGGCGTCCACCACGGAGAAATTCTGGTTCGAAATCGCCATCTCGCCGAGGCTGCCCAGGTAATAACCGACCGACGCCTGTTTCGGCAGCGAGGGCACATAGCCCTCCTGGTTGACGTGAATGGCCGGGCTGTAGCGCAACGGCTGGGCGACGGTCTTGAATTCCATCGCGGCCGGCCAGAGCGACGCGTTGGGATTCTTCACCTCGACGGTCTGGCCGTCCGCCACGGGCGAGGCCAGCTGGAGCACCAGGCTGTTGATGATGCGCAGGTCGCGGACAACGAGCGGAGCGTAGAGCGGGCGGCGCTTGAAGCCGACCGATTGCACCGCGACAGTCTGGCCATTGACGGTCACGCTCAACTGGGCGTTCGCCGGCGCCGTGAAATTCCCGGAGCCATCGACGAAATTCCAGCTGTCGACCGCGCCGCCGGCCGGCGCCGTGTTGATCCGGACGAGTTCGAGCGTGGTCGGCGAGAGCACGTGCAGCGTGTTGCTGCCGACCGTCGGGATCTGCAGCTTCGTGTAATCCACGATGCTGGCCGGCGGAACGTTCGTGTCCACGGTGCCGCCCGTGGTTGTGCCGCCCGTGCCGGTGGTGCCACCGGAGCCGCCCAAAATCGGGCTGCCGGAACCGGACGCGACGATGGTAATGGTTCCCGTTTTCGCCGTGCCGACCACATAGGCGGCATCGGTGGACAGCGTGGCCACGGCGGTTTCGGGATTCGAGTTGGTCACGTTCGCCATGCCCGCGATGGTCATCGCGGCGGACGAAGCGCCGACTGGAATGGTGAACTCAACGGGCATGTCGCCTCCCGGCCGACGGTAGTCGAGCCATTTGACGGCGGTGCCGCTCAGGGCAAATTTCACGGTCAGCGGAGCCGCCGTGCTGCCCGTGCGCGTGAAGGTGAACGCCCCATTGTCAGACGAGCTGATGGCCGCGGTCGGGTCGGTCGCGGCGAGCGTGACGGTGGGCAGGCCGGTCGACGAAGTTGTCGAGGCACTCGCGCGCCCGGTCACATCCCATGTGGCACGGCCGCCGAAAAGCGAAAAGCTCATGCCGGTGACAGTCTGGCCTTCCAAGCCGACCTGGCTGGCGGGCACTTCGAGTCGCACCCACTGGCCGGTCGCCGGCAGCGCGCCCATCGAGCGGCGGCTGGCGGTGGCGTCCGTGCCGTAGGCGATCTGGTTGGCGCCCCAATAGGCGCGATGCTCCCAGTTGTTGCTGATCCAGCTCAGCATGAGTTCGGAGGGCGGATTGGCCGCATCGAGATAGACGTAGGCATAGAGCATCTCGCCCGTGGCGACGTTCATCGGCGTGCCGGCCCAGTTGAACGCGTGTTCGTGCAGACCGCTGGCCAGGTTGGACTGATGCGCCTTGGTGCCGGAAACCGGCGCCGGGCTGCTCGTCACCCAGTTCCAGGAATCCCCGCCGCTGGCGGCGCCGCCGGCGCCCGCCGGGAGCGCATCGTCAAACCACGGGGTGGACGTGCCGGCGGTGGTCGTGGTGCCGCCGGTGCCGAGACCGGGGACGGTGGTCGCGGCCGTCGCGCGGCCGACATTGTCCCACGTGGCGCGGCCGCCGAAGAGCGAGAAGCTCATGCCCGTGACGGACTGGCCTTCCAGGCCGACCTGGCTGGCCGGCACTTCGAGCCGCACCCACTGGCCGGTCGCCGACAGCGCGCCCATCGAGCGACGGCTGGCGGTGGCGTTCGTGCCGTAGGTGATCTGGTTGGCGCCCCAATAGGCGCGGTGCTCCCAGTTGTCCGAGAGCCAGCTGATCATGACTTCCGTCGGCGGGCTGGCCGGATCGAGATAAATGTAGGCGACCAATGTGTCGCCCGTGGCGACCGTCATCGGGCTCGACGCCCAGTTGAAGGCGTGCTCGTGCAGGCCGGTGGCGAGGTTGGATTGATGCGCCTTGGTGCCGGAGAACGGCGCCGGACCGCTGGTCACCCAGTTCCACGAATCCCCGCCGGAGCCGGACCCGCCGGAGCCGGCCGGCAAGGTATCGTCAAACCAGGCTATCACCGGACTCGAAGCGGTCGGGCCGCCGCCGGTGGTGGTGCCGCCGGACGCGGTCGCCCCAATTGTCACCGTGGCAGTCTTGGCGGTGCCCACGGTGTAAGCGGCGTCAGCGGCCAAGGTGATGACGGCGGTCTCGGGACTGGCGTTGGTCGAATTGGCCACAGCCTGCAGGTTCATCACCGCAGAGGTGACGCCGGCGGGAATGGTGAATTCCACGGGCATGTCGCCCTCGGGACGACGATAGTCCATCCACTTCACGGCGGTGCCGGAAAGGGCGAACTTGACCGTCAATGCGGCGCTGGCGTCTCCGCCGGAGCGGGCGAAGGTCAGCGCGGCGTTGTCGATGCCGCCGATGGCAGCGCTCGCGTCGGTCGCGGTCACGGTGACCGTCGAGGGACCGGTTCCGCCGGGGGGCGTGGTCGAGGACGACGCGGACGCGCGGCCCGCATAGTCCCACGTGGCCCGGCCGCCGAAGAGCGAGAAGCTCATACCGGTGACGCTCTGGCCTTCGAGTCCGACCTGGCTGGCCGGGACCTCAAGCCGCACCCACTGGCCGGTGGCCGGCAGGTTGCCGACGTAACGGCGGCTGGCGGTGGCGTTCGTGCCGTAGGTGATCTGGTCGCCGCCCCAATAGGCGCGATGCTCCCAGTTGCCGGCGAGCCAGCTGATCATGATCTCGGTCGGCGGGTTGGCCGGATCGAGATAGACATAGGCGAAAAGCTTGTCGCCGGTGGTCACGGGCATCGTGGCGCTCGCCCAGTTGAAGGAATGCTCGTGCAGACCGCTGGCGAGGTTGGACTGGTGGGCCTTCGCGCCAGAGAACGGGGCCGGGCCGCTGGTCACCCAGTTCCATGAATCGCCGCCGGAGGACGAACCGCTGGCGCCGGCCGGGAGCGCGTCGTCCACCCAGGCGGTGGAGGTCGCGGGCGTGCCCGAACCCGTGGAGGTGTTGCTGACCGTCACGGTGATGGCGGACGAAGTGGTTCGGTTGCCGGCGAGATCGCGCGCGATCGCGCTTAGCGTATGCGGGCCATTGGCGACGGCGGTCGTGGCCCACGACAGCGTGAACGGGGCCGAGGTCGCCTCCGCGCCGGTGTTGTTGCCGTCGAGCAGGAATTGCACGCCGATGACGCCGACATTGTCGGCGGCGTTGGCGGTGAGAGCGACGGTCCCGCTCACCGTGGCGCCGGCGGCCGGAGCCGCCAGCGAAACGGTGGGCGCGGTCACGTCAATGGAGAGGACGGGGCTGGAGGAACCGCCCGTCTTCCAGAACAGGCCCTGCGAGGCATTGAAATAAGTGCCGCTGGGCGAGGTCTCGCGCTTGATGGCGCGCACCATGTAGACGGCCCCCGCGGGTGCGCCGGCGTCCGCGTAGGACGTCGCCGCGAGCAGCGATCCGTTCAGGCGCGTGTAGGCCGCGCCGGAGGAGGAGGCGCGGTAGATGTTGTAGCCGATGACCGAGTCGGGCGACGGCGCCCAGGTCAGCGTGACGGTGCTGCCGGCGACCGTGCCGCCGAGCGAGGCGGGCGGGGCCACCGGATGCAGGCGCAGCGTCGGGTCGCCCATGAGGGCGATGTGCACGAGATTGGCGGAATTCAGGAGCTGGTTGCGGTAGAGCCCGGTGTTGTTCTGCGTGAGACGCGCGGTGGAGCCGATGGTCTCGCCGAGACCCATCTGGTGGATGAACCAGTGGGGCCGGCCGGACCAGGCGGCCGCGAGGCCGGTGGTCGGGGTCGCGAGGACCGACCGGAGCATGCTGTCCGCATGGTCCCAGTCGCCGAACCAGCTGCCGAACATCAGCGTGAAAACGCCCTTCACGTCGTGGCTGACCATTTCGACGGTGTCGGTCTCGTTGTATTGGCCGATATTGCCCAGGCCGCCCACGCCCGTGTAGCTGCCGGCGCCGCAGCCATAGGCGAAGAGATAGTCGCCCGCGGCAAGGGCGGGAACCCACACGCCGCGCTGGTCGTTGTATTGGGTGTTGAGATTCGTGATCTGGTCGTTGCCGACCAGGGGGGCGGCGTTGCGATAGCCGCTGGCCGCAAAGGACTCACCGCCGCGGATGCCGAAGTAATCGCCGATGATGGCGCGGCGCTGCACGGTCACCAGCCGGTGCCGGTAGTCGTGGTCCTTCTTCAGGTATCGGCGGAGCAGTTCCAGCTCGCTGGGGAAGGAAGGCGGCGAGTTCCAACTCGTGCTCCCCGGCATGTTGGCGAGGTCGACGCGGCCGATCTGCAGTTCCACGACCGAGGGCAGCGTGGTCTGGTCGAACTTGCCGTCACCCGGCCGGTTGGTCAGACGCGCGGCGTCCACCGGATCGGTGTTAACCGATTGCGTGTAGTCGACGGAGGAGTCCGTCCAATTGCCATCCATGTCGCCATAGTAGGTGTCCGCCGGCCAGGCCCCGACGTGGTCGGGGTGCCCGTCCGGATTCAACTGCCCCGAATAGGGCACCGGCACGTGGCCGAACAGGAAGACGGCCTTCACGTTGGCCGGATCGGCGTTGTAGTCCGCCTTGATCAGATTTTTCACCGCGGCCGGCGAATCGTTGCGCGCCACGTCGTGGCGGATCACGGTCCAGCCGTCGCCGGTGAGGTCATCCTGCAGCCGGGTGAGTTCGGCGGCCAGCGCGGGGGCGTTCGTGTTGTCCACGACCAGGACCAGCTTGCCGCGATTTTCCACCAGCGGCACGTCGATCCCGGACAGGATGTAACCGTAGCCGGAATAGGTCGCGGCATTCCGGACTACTTGATATTCGTAAGCGATCCCGGCGGACACGTTCGTATCCCCGTAAGAGGTGGCGCTGCCGGACAGCGAGGTGCCGGCGCCCCACGAGCTGGCGCCAGGCGCCTTGCGGTAAACGGTATAACCGGACGGCGTGGCAGTGGTGTCCTGCGTCCAGTTGAGGGTGATTTTAGCCGGGGCGGCCTGGACGGCGGCCGTCACTTGGACGGCGTAGTTCCAGGTCGCTTCCACAGCGCGGGCGGCCAGGGTGAAGGTTACCATGACCAGGGCGGTGAGGACGGCGCGGATTGAGTTTTTCATGCCCCGCCAGCGTAGCGCTTCGGCGGAGCCCCCGGCATCGGCGCAGGGCTGATAACCCTGTCAGTGCCTGACGGCCGGCCGTGTCCGCATTCGGACTACAAATTTGTTCCACCGGACCCGTCAAAAAAACTGCACGTAGCCGCTCCGCCGCTCGCCGGGACTCAGGTCGAGCTCCTTTCCCGTCTGCGGATCGATGAAGACGCGGCCGCGCTCCGTCAGCGCCTGGATGACCGCGTGGCTCCCCTTCCCGTCATCCCGCACATACCAGAACGGTCCCAGCGCCAGCGCCTGGGCGGGAGTCCGCGAATGATACATCTCCATCGAAAAAAAAGCCTGGGCGAGGTTGGAATAGAAATCGGCGAAACGGTTGCAATCGAACCGGGCGTTCCAGTGCACGATGCCCATCTTGAAGAGCTGGGCGCGGAACAGGCGATACCACTCCGTCAGCCAGGCGCTGTTGACCTCCGCATAGAAATTGTCGCCCAGGATCGCGCCCGGGGCCACGGCGCGGAGTTCCGGTCCGGTGAGCACCTTGCCGGTGGTCGGCGCCGGCTCGCCCCGCTGGTGCGCCAGACCGTTCGCGCTGGCACAACCTGAGCCCAAGCCGACCATCATGCCCAGCAGGCCGGCCGCCCAGAAGCGTCCCCCCAAAAAAATTCTCGTGAGTTTCATCATGCATGGCGCCCACGCGGCGGCGGGCAGTGCAGGCGCTACTTTAGCCCGACCGGCCGGCCGGCCCCATACCGGCTAACCCGAAATCCCGCGCGGCTCCGCCCCTCGTTCGCGCCGGCCCCCGACCCACTTCGCGGCGGGGTCACCTACCGCTTCAGGCGTTGAGCGCCAGGGCGCGGCACTCCTGCGCGGCTCGCTCGCAAGCCTGCGCGCAAAACTCGAATTGCTCGCCGCGGTATTGCTGGCACTCCTCCCGGCAGGCCCGACAGAGCACCGCACACAGCCCGCAGACCTGCGACAGGAACGCCGAGTTGAGCCGGATTTCCTCGACCACCAGCGTGCAGATCCGGACGCACGCGTGAAAGATCTCCCGGCGCTGGGAACTCGTTTTCTCCCCGGCCCGCTCCGCGGCCTCGGCCGCGAGGATGGCGAGGCATTGTTCGCAGGCGGCAATGCATTGTTCGCACGTGGCGCGGCGCTTGAGTAATTTTTTGTTCATGGGGGATGACGGCGCCGCCCCGAAGGAACCCGGTGCCCGCAAGCACGATAATTGAAACGGGTCCGCCCCGCCATCCGCAGGATGACCGGGCCCGGACAGGGGAATAATCCGTGGCGGGCGATCCGGGGAGGGGAAATTTCTACCGGATTATCCACCATGATGCCCCGCGCAGGGCGCCGGATATCGCGGCATGGGCCGGCCGGCTATCGTGGGCGGCCCATTCCACAAAAAGCAAAACCAACCCATGCCTATGAAGAATATGAAAAAACATCTGACCTTCCTCACCTGCCTTCTCGGTCTCAGCGCGGCCCCCTGCACCACGCCGGCGCAAGAGCGCCTTGCCTCCGCCGAAAACGATCATCCGCAGGTCGCCGGGCTGCGCGAATTCACCCTTGGGGGCAGCGGCTCGAGCAACAAGACCATGGACAATTCATTCGGGACCCTCGATTTCTCCTTTGGTTCGTTCACTTCGCCCCGCAGCGAGTGGGTGCTCCGCCAGTCCGCGAGTTATTCCAATCCGGACAACGGCGACAACGGATGGATCGGCTCAACCCGGCTGGCCTACGACTGGCATTTCAATTCGGACGCACCGGTCCGGCCGCTGCTCGGCGTCAACGCCGGCCGGATCTACGGCAACAACGTCACCGACACCTGGACCGCCGGGTTGGAAGGTGGCGCCAAGATCTTCATGAAGGCGCAGACCTTCGTGTATGTCCTCGGGTCCTACGACTGGCTCTTCGATCGCGGCAGCCAGATCGACGATCGCTTCAGCGACGGCCGGTTCGGCTGGAGCGTCGGGGTCGGCTACCAGTTCTGATGCCCGGGCCGGCCGGCCCTTCCTTTCTCCCGCAAAAATCAACCACTCCTCCCATGCTAAGTTATTCACTGCTTTTTTTCCTCGTGGCCCTCGTGGCCGCCGCGCTCGGCTTCTGGGGCATCTCGGGCCTCGCCGCCACCGTCGCCAAAGTCCTCTTTTTCCTGTTTCTCGTCCTGTTCATCGTCTCGCTGTTCACCTCCCGCCGGCGCCCGCCGGTTTGAGCGGGTGCCCGTTTGGCCTTGGGATCCCGCGGTCGGCCGCGGCCGGCAGGCGTTTGCCACCCCCGGAATGGGGCGGATGCCCCATACGCAGCCACGGCCGTTTTGCTATCTTCGGGCCTAACTCACCCAGCCATGTTCCATAACACCACTTCCCACACCCGCGCCGCGAGCCGTCCCGCCTCGGAACCGGAGGATGCCGATCTGGTCCGGCGCTTCAACGCCGGCGATGAATCCGCCTTCGCCGAGATCATGGGCCGCCACCATGCCCGGGTGCTGGCCGTGGTTCGCCGGCAGATGAACAACGATCTCGACGCGGAGGACATTGCCCAGGACACCTTTATCCGCGCCCACCGCGGCCTGGCCAATTTCCGTGGTGAATCCAGCCTCTCCACCTGGCTGAGCCGGATTGCAATGAATCTGGCGCGCAATCGCTATTGGTATTTTTTCCGCCGGCATCGCCAGGATACGATGTCGCTGAATCATTCGGCGAGCGACCACGTGCCCTACCATATCCCCGAGCTTGTCGCCGTGGACTCCCCCAGCCCGCTGCGCCAGGCGATTCACAGCGAGTTCATCGAGCTCATCGCCCGCTGTCTCGAGCAGCTCGAAGCCCCGCACCGCGAAATTTTGCGCATGCGCTATATCCTGCACTATTCGTATGAGCAGATCGGCTCGGAGCTGCAGCTCAACTTCGGCACCGTCAAGAGCCGGATGGCGCGCGCGCGCGGCAAACTGCGCAAGCTCATCCTCGACGCGGCCCCGGAATTCAGCCGCTCTGCGACGATGGAGGAATTCTTCGAGCCCATCCGCGACACGGGGGCCACCCCGACTTGCACGGCCTGATTGCCCGGCCGAAGCGATGCCGGTAGTTTCCCCGGGGCCAGCATCGGTAAACTTACCGTAGTGCCCGCTGCTGACAGTCGGGCCGGGCGCGTTAACATGATCGCCCGTGGGTTTCTTCTATCACATGCTGCAACCGCCCGTGAAGCGGACGCGCTGGCTGCGCGTCACGGTGATGCTGGCCAGCCTGGCCGGTGCCTTCGGCCTGCGGCTCTATCTCGATCCCTGGTTGCGCTGGCATTCTCCGTTCGCGCTCCTGTTGCCCGCCGTGCTCGTCAGCGCCTGGTATGGCGGAGCCCGCGCGGGTTTGCTGGCCACGGCCGTCGGGGCAGTCGGGGCGGTTTATGGGTTCATGATGCCCGTCGGTTTCGTCATTGGAAATCTGAGCGACGCCGTCGCCTTCGTCCTCTTCATCGTGGAAGGCACCTTGCTCAGCGGGCTCTGCGAAGTGCTGCACCTCGCGGTGGACCGGGCGCAAACCGCGGCCCGCGAGGCCGGGCGGAAATTCGAAGTCCTGGCCAACAGCGCGCCGGTGTTGATCTGGTCCACCGATGCCGCCGGTCGCTGCGTTTTCGTGAATCACCACTGGTGCCTGTTCACCGGCCGCACCCGGGAGCAGGAGCTCAACGCGGGATGGCCGGCCAACCTGCATGAGGATGACGTCGCCGCCTACCGGCGCACCTATGCCCACGCCCTGACGCAGCAAAGCCCCTATCAGTGTGAATACCGCCTGCGCCGGGCCGACGGGACCTTTCGCTGGCTGCTCGAACACGCCAGCCCGCGGCGCGACGCCGACGGCCAGTTCGAGGGCTTCATCGGCAGCTGCACCGACATCACGTCGTTCCGCCGCGAGCGGGAGGATCTCGATTTCGTCGCGCGCCTGCAGCGCAACCTGGGGGCCTCGCTCGACCTGGAGCGCGTGGCCGCCGCCCTCGCCCAGGCCACGGTGCCCCACCTCGCGGACTGGTTCTGCCTTGAGCTGGTGGCCGGGAACGGCCGGCGGGAAATTCTGCGCACCTACCAGGCCGATCCGCAGAGGGCGGCCGCCGTCCCGGCCCTGGCCCGCCTGCCGGCTTCCGCCTTGGTGGTGGAAACCGGTGAAACGCTGTTCACCTCGCGCGTGGACAGCAGCCTGCCCGAGGCCGGGAGCGTCCAGCCGGCCCACCGGCAGCAGTTGCAGGAGCTGGGCTTGATTTCCCACGTGGCCGTGCCCTTGCTCGCCCGCGGCCGCATCATCGGCGTCCTCACGCTCGCCACGGCCGAGTCCGATCGCATCCTCGGCCACGAGGAGCTGGCCCTCGTGCAAAAGATCGCGGGCATTGCCGGCTTCGCGCTCGACAACGCGCGGCTCCACCACCGCACGCGGCGCGCGCTCGCCGGCGCCGAACAGGCGCGCCAACGGGTGGCCGACAGCGAACGCGAACTGGGCCGCCAACGCACGTTGCTCAAGACCATCATCGATGCCGTGCCGGCGATGGTGGCTTACATCGGACCCGACGGGTGCGTTCAGCTGCACAACGAAAGATTTCCCGAATGGTTCGGTCAAGGGAGCGGCGCAGTGGTCGCCCAGCCGCTGGCGGCGGTCACCGGGAGCGAAGCGTCCGTCGACGCCGCGGCGCACGTCAGCGCCGCCCTGGCCGGGGAGACCGTGAGCTATGAGATGCGGCTCCATTCGACCGGCCCCGGGCGCCAGGTCGCCGCCACCCTGCAGCCCGACTGTGATCAGCGCGGCCGCGTGCGCGGCGTCGTCTTTCATGCCTACGACATCACCGAACGGAGCCGGGCCTACGCGGAACTGGCCACGGCCCGCGAACTGCTCCGCTGCCATGCGAACGAGCTGGAGGCGCGCGTGCGCGAACGCACCGAGACGCTGCGGGAAACCAACGCGGAGTTGGAGGCCTTCACGTTTTCGGTTTCCCACGATCTGCGCACTCCCCTGCAGTTCATCCGCAGTTTCACCGATGCCGTGGGGGAAGACCGGGGAAACCGGCTGAGCGCCGCCAGCCGCGGACACCTGGCGCAGATCACCCGTGCCTCCCGTCGCATGGAGGCCATCATCCACGACCTGCTCGACTACAGTCGGCTCGGTCGGGCCGACATCTCTCTGACCACGCTTTCCCTCGAGGAAGCGGTGGCGGAGGCCATCAGCCAGCATCAGGGCACCATCCAGCGCACGGGCGCCCAGGTGCTGGTGGATTCGCCGCTCCCCGGCGTCCGGGCCGATCACGTGGGGCTGTTCCAGATCCTTTCCAATCTGCTTTCCAATTCTCTTAAATTCACCTCGCCCGGCCGGGCGGCGGTCATTCGGTTGCGCGCGGAGCCGAGCGCGGATTTTACGCGGCTCTGGATCATGGACAACGGCATCGGCGTGCCGGTGCAGCACCATGAAAAAATCTTCCAGCTCTTCGAACGGTTGCACAGCCCCGCCGAATATCCCGGCACCGGCCTGGGCCTGGCCTTGGTGCGGAAGGCCGTCAAGCGCATCGGGGGGCGCTGCGGCCTCGAATCCGCGCCGGAGGCCGGCAGCCGCTTCTGGATCGATTTTCCCGCGGCCTCTTGAATTTCAGCCGCGAAGCGAGCCGGTGGCCGGAGGGCACCGGGCCACTCCCCCATGGCCGAGTCGTCGGCAGGCCCGATGGCGACGGCAAGGCCGGCCAGCTATGCTTCAGCCGCCATGAAAAAATTATATCGCTCTTCCTTCCTCCCCGCGGTCAGCGCCTGCGTTCTCGCCGGTGTCGCCGCTTTGTCCGGTTCCGCCCAGACCAATCCTCCCCCCGCCAGTTCGCCGTCGGATCCCGTGCCCGCCAGTCCCTATGGCACCGCGGCCTCGCGGGACGTGACCGAAACGAGCAAGGCGTCCACCGCGACCACCAAGGCCGACCGCCATGCGGAGAAATTCATCAGCAAGATTTCGATGCTCAGCTCCGAGCAGGTCCGGCTCTCCCAGATCGCCACCCAGCGCGCCACCCGCGCGGAAGTGCGCACCTTCGCCCAGTCGATCCAGACCTCCAGCCAGCAACTGCAGCAGGAGATCGA
>JAYVZM010000140.1:0-2106 GCA_043783345.1 Verrucomicrobiota bacterium | reverse complement strand
GGCGTTGAACGGGGCGCGAACCTTCACGCGTTCGATGGTCAGGTCGGTGATGTTGCTCGGGACCAGGTGAAACTTCGACGAGTTGCTCAACGTGAGGTCGGCGACCAGCAGCCGCTCACAACCCCGGATGGCCACCAGGTGGGGCCGGTTGTAGACGATCCGGCCGGGTTCGGTCTTGGCCACGGCGCGCGCCGCGCGTTCCGACCAAGCCCACCACAGCGCCCCGTTGCCGTCGATCGTGCCGGTGCCGGTGAGCGCGACATCGTGGAGATCCTTGCCCGTGATGAGGGGTGCCGGGGTTTTGACCCTGGCCTTGACCTCATCCTGCGACTTCAGCGTGGACGGATCAGGCAGCCCGTAGGCGGCAAAGCTGTCCGGCGCCTGGATGACAGCCCCCTCGTCGAGATGAAGGTCGAGGCTGGAACAAAGGACAAACGGCAGCGTCCGGAAAATGCCCTTGGGCACGACCAGTTTGCCCCCGCCGGCCTTTTTCACGGCGGCAATGGCCTGGGTGAAAGCCTCGGTGTTGAGCGTGGTGCCGTCACCGACCGCGCCGAAGTCGGTGAGAAGGAAAGTCCGTTCGGGGATGACCGGCAGCCCGGGGCGGAAATTTTCGGGGAAAGACACCTCGCCCGACGGCAGCCGGCTGGCGCAGAGGGCAAATACCGCGAGGGCCAGGGTTGCCTGGATCGGGAATGGATGGGTGATGCGTTTCATGGAGGGGAAGGTTTGGCACCAGCCAAAATCAGGCGGCAAGTCCAGTCGGACAACGGGGAAGACTTTTCCCTCTCCAGGGAAATGTCGAGGCTCGGCTTGTTAGCTCCCCGGCGGCGAATGCAAGGAATCCCACCGGCCTCTTGCCATTCCGGCGTCCGTGTGAACCATCGGGCCGATGGCCTTCCTCCTGCGCATCCGCGCGGCGTCGTGCGCCGCTTCCGTCGGCGTGGGCTGGCTGCTGGCGGTTCTGCTCGGCGCCCTGGTTCTTCCCGGCTGCAACACCGGCCCGCGCGGTGTGCCTGCCGCGGAGGGCATCCGGAATTTCGGGCGGGTCAGCCCCGTCTTGTTTCGCGGCGCCCAACCGGACGAACCGGGCATGGCGAGCCTCGCCCGGCTGGGCGTCCGGACGGTCATCAATTTGCGGATGCCATCCGATACCTGGCCGGGCGAGGAATCCGCCGCGCGCGGTCACGGGCTCGCGTATGTGCACGTGCCGCTGCCTGGCTTGAGCGCCCCGACCGACGCCCAGGTCGCGCAGGTGCTCGCCCTGGTCGCCGCGTCGCCATCGCCCGTATTCGTCCACTGCGAACATGGCGCGGATCGCACCGGAACGATCGTCGCCTGCTATCGGATGCAGCAGGACGGCTGGACCGCCGAGCAGGCGTTCGCGGAGGCGAAGCACTACGGGTTCTCTCCCCTGCAATTCGGCATGCGACATTACATCCTTACCCGGCAGCCCGCCCGCCATTAGCGGGTGGGGCGGGCAGGTCTGGCGTTAGCCCGGCGCGGCGATTGGCCGGTTCCCCGGAAACGTTTTCTGAATATCTTGGGTCATTGCCCTCCAGGAAAACGTTCCACGCCAGTTTCGCCCCAGATCACCCCGCCCGTCATGCCCCTGGATCCATCCGCCGACTCAGAGCCGGCCCAGGGTTTTCAGCGCGCCGGCGACCAGCCCCGCCCAGACCAGCAACGCGGCGGCGAACTTGACCTGGAACGACGGTTTCGCCGACTTGTGCCGGAATACCAGCATGCCCAACAGCCCGCCGGGCCAGCCGCCCAGCGCGCACGCCAGCAGGAGCGACGACTCGGCCGTGCGCGCTCCGGCGCCGCGGCCCGCCTGCCACTTGTCGAAGCCGAACAAGGCGAACGCCCACGCACTCGTGACGGCCAGCCAGACAATGATAATTCTCTCGGTCATCCTGGTTTTTGTTCACGCCGTCTCCGCTCGCGGTGCGATCCACACATACCCCGCGATCCCAAAGTCCAGCACGGCCGTCACCAGCATGCCCACGATCGCCTGCCACTCCGTGTAGCGCTCGGCGTAGATGTAGAGGGCGAGATTGGCCAGGCCGAACAGGAGCCAGGTCGAGACGTTGACGCCGGCCGTGG
>JAYVZM010000139.1:0-2109 GCA_043783345.1 Verrucomicrobiota bacterium | reverse complement strand
GGCTGAATTGACGCCGCGATGGCGCGTCGGTCCGGAGGCGCGCGAGCTGCCGGCCGAAGGTCGCGGGGGCGCTGCCGGCCGGCAGGAGCCAGCCGGTTTCCCCATGCCGGACAACTTCACGCACCCCCGAGGCGCGCAGCGCGACCACGGGCAGTCCCGCGGCCATCGCCTCGGCCACCACCAGGCCCTGAGTCTCGGTTTGGGAACTGAAGACAAAGACGTCCATCGCGCGATAGGCGTCGATCAGTCTCTGACCGGTGCGCGAACCGGCGAGCACCAGGCGGTCGCCGACGCCCTGGCGGCGGAAAGTTTTCCGCAGGTCCTCTTCCGCCGGCCCGGTGCCCACGACCAGGAACCAGGCGTCCGGTTGCCGGCGCAGGAAATGAGCCACGGCGTCCGCGAGATAGGGCAGGTTTTTCTCGGGTGCCAGCCGGCCGACATGTCCGACCACAAAGGCCCCCGCGGGAATCCGGCTGCTGCGCCGGAAGTCCGGGCCGCGGCCGCGCGCGAAAGCACCGGTGTCGATGCCGGTCGGCACCACGGTGACAGGCGCCGTCACGCCCCGGCGATGGATCAGGCGGGCGATGCTGGCGCTGGGGGCGATGACGCCATCGCAGAGATTCGCGTATTCCGTCGAAAGCTGGATCGCGGCCCGGCGCAGGGCGGGCGAGGCGAAGGGCACATAGTGGACGTAATCCTCATAGCGGGTGTGGTGCGTGAAGACCACCGGGACGCTGCGATTGCTGGCGATCCGCAGCGCGGTGTCGCCGAGGAGGAAGGGATGGTGCGCATGGATGATGTCCGCGGCAAAGGCGTCGAGCCGGCCGGACAGAGCGGTCACCAGCGGCAGGCGGACGGAAAAATCGCTGCCGTTGAAATTCTGGACGGCGGCGACGCGCTCGACGATGGCCTCGGCGCGTTTCGAGGTGCGGCCGGGCAGGCGCGGTGCGACCACGAGGACCTCGTGGCCCAGCCGGCGGTATTCCTCGGCGAAGGTGCTGACGGATCGGGCGACGCCGCCGACGTGCGGCAGGTAGGTATTGGTCATCATGCAGATTTTCATGGGAGGCGGGAAAGTTGGAATTCGGTGCGCGGGTCGGCTGCGGGCGCCCGGAGCGGACTGCACCCGGGCACGAGAAAATCGCAGGCGGGCGCGCGGTCGCGCCACGCGGCATCCACCGTCACCCGCACTCCGCCCGGGTTGGCCGTGAAACGCACGCCGACCGGGCCGTGCGGCGTGAGGGTCGGGCCCAGCGCCACCTCCCCGGCGGCCAGCCAGGCGGGCGCGAGGCCCGCGCCGATGACGAGCCGGTCGCCTTCCTCGCGCACGCAGAGGTTGCGGAGGATCATGAGCCACTCGGCGGCGGCCCAGATGTGCTGGCCGTCGCCCATGCAACCGCCGCCCGTGCGGGGATGGATGGCTTCGGGCCACTGGCCGGTGGGCGAAGCCAGGTCCGCGATCCGTTCCAAGAGCGGCCACACCAGTTCCGGCCGGCCGGCGCGCAGCCACAGCTGGGCGAGATGCAGGGTCAGGTAGATGTTCAGGCCGGAATGAATCATTTCCTGCATGAAAACCCCGCAGCGGAAACAATGCGTGCGCAGGAAATCCGCAGTGCACAACATGCGCGCGTCACCGGCCGGATAAAGCTGGAGGGGATAGTCGGCGACCACGGACCCGATCGCGCCCGCATCCATGCGGCGGTAGGGAGAGGCCGGCAGCGCCCCCGGGAAACGCCGGCGCGAACCGGCCGGGATGGAGCGCTCGATCGCCGCCAGGAACCGGCCAGCCTCGTCCCGGCAGCGCCCGGCGAATTCGTCCTGGTCGGCGGCGAGCAACGCGGCGGCGGAGTGCAATCCCGCCGCTGCCCAGAAGTCATCCCAATAATAAAAATCATTCGGCCCGAGATGCTCGGCGCTGAAGCCGGCGGGCAACAAGCCGGCCTCGGGGCGGCCCAGGTCATCGGGCAGCCGTTTCCGCTGGAGCCAGCGCGCTCCGCGGGCGACGGCCTTGAGCCAGGCGGCCGGCAGAGTGCCGCCGGTCAGGCGGGCATACCGGCCATACATCCAGAGCACCTCGCCGTTGCTGTCCCATTCGCCTTCCTGCGAGAG
>JAYVZM010000138.1:0-13845 GCA_043783345.1 Verrucomicrobiota bacterium | reverse complement strand
GTAGCCGGTGCTCTCCAGCAAGCCGACAAAGAAAAACAGGATCAGAATCTGGGGCAGGAAGACCACGATGCCCCCCACCCCGCCGATGACCCCGTCGGTCAGCAGATCGCGCAAATCGCCGGGAGCCATGGCACCCTTCACCCAGCCGCCCAACGCGGCCATGTGGCTGTCGATCCAGTTCATGGGATATTCGGCCAGCGTGAAAATGGAGAAGAACAGCGCGGCCATGATGAGTCCGAAGAATAACCAACCCCAGACGGAGTGGACCAGCACGGCGTCGATGCGATCGGAAACCGACGGGCCTTGCTCGCGCGTGCGGCGGAGAACGTCGGAGCAGAGATGATTGATGGCCTCGTATCGGCTGCGAATGAGCGTGCCGGACCAGTCGGTGCCGTCTCCTTCCCAGCGCCGGCGCCAGCCGGCGAGCACTTCGGTGGTGCGGAGACTGAGCGGCTTGGAGCCGGCGACCCGCACGCTGTCCAGATCCGTGAGCAGCAACAGGGCCTCGGCCCGGGCGATGAGAGGCGAGCGTCGGTCGGCATCGCAGAGGGAGGCCTGCAGGTCCGCGACCGCGGGGGCGATGGGCGCCGGGACATCCCAACGATGCCGGGCGAGCGGCAGGTCGGCGCGGCTCATCGCCAGTTTCAGCTCGACCAATCCGCGGCCATGCACGGCCTCGCAGGGGATGACGACCACGCCGAGCGACTCCTCGAGTTTTTTCGGGTCGAGGCGCAGGCCGGCGGCCGTGGCGACATCCATCATGTTGAGGACGACGATGAGCGGGCGGCCGAGGTCGAGGATCTGATGGACGAGGTAGAGATTCCGCTCGAGGTTGGAGGCGTCGACCACGCAGATGATGCGGTCGGGCTGGGGCGTGTCCTCGCGGCGGCCGAGCAGCACGTCGCGGAGCACGGCCTCGTCGGGCGAGCGCGCGGCGAGGGAGTAGGCGCCGGGCAGGTCGATGACCTGGATCGGGCGGCCGTGCTGCGAGTAGGTCGTGCCGATCTTTTTCTCGACGGTGACGCCCGGGTAGTTGCCGACCTTTTGCCGCAGACCGGTGAGGGCGTTGAAGAGCGTGGTTTTCCCGCAATTGGGGTTGCCGACCATCGCGTAGATCGGGGTGCGGTCGGGCGCGACGCGCTTCTTGCCCGGCAACGAAATATGGGGAGGCAGAATCACGGCGTGGAGTCGCTGAGGCGATGACGGGCCCCGACGGCGGCGAGGCGGCGCCTCAGCGCCCGCGGGCGGATCCTTCGGCAGGCCCTTCGACACGGCTCAGGGCAGGCAGGAGTTCGACCAGGATCGACATGGCCGCATCGTGGTTGAGGGCGATTCGGGTGCCGTTGACCTGACAGAGACTCGTGGTCCGGCCGGAAATTTTGGTAACCAGGGCGGCTTCACCAAAACCCATTTCACGCAATCGCTGCGCAAAACTGTCGTCGCCATTGATCACACAGATCCGGCCGGTGGCACCTACGGCCAGCTGGCATAACGGCGAGAGATTAAGGCGGGAAGGCATTGGAGATGAGACTTAGTATCAAGAGACAATCAGAAAAAGCCCCGAGGTCAAACTTTGCGTTATCCCAATCTGGCTAAGGTTTTTACCTACGCCTGCGCTTGAGTGCCAGTTGGGATCCGGAGAAGCGCACCATGTTTTGCAGGTGCTCAAATTCATTTGGATCCATGTTCTTCGCTTCCTTGATAGCCTGCTCGGCGCGCTTCATGGCTTCCTCGACAAACTTCTCGTCGATCTGCTCCTCGGCGATGGCGCGTTCGGCGAGGACGGAAACCTTGTCGCCATCAATTTCGGCGAAACCGCCGCCGATGACGAGATAAGTGGTCGTCGTGCCCTTGGTCACGCGCAGCTCGCCATCGGCCACCTGGGTCAGCAGCGGGATGTGGCCGGGCAGGATGCCGATCTCGCCTTCGACCGTCGGGATGACGACCGAGTCGATCGTGTCGGAGTAGACACGGGCCTCGGGGGTGACGATTTCGAGCGTGAGGGCCATGGAAATTATTTCTTGGCGGAGGCCGCGATTACCTCGTCGATGCCGCCCTTCATGTAGAAGTCGCCCTCGGGCACATGGTCGAGTTCGCCGTCGAGGATCATCTTGAAGCCGCGGACGGTGTCCTTGACCGGGACGTATTTGCCGGGCGCGCCGGTGAAGACTTCGGCGACCGCGAACGGCTGGGAGAGGAAACGCTGGATCTTGCGGGCGCGGTAGACGGTGAGCTTGTCCTCAGGGGAAAGTTCGTCGAGGCCGAGAATGGCGATGATGTCCTGGAGGTCCTTGTAACGCTGGAGGACCCGCTGGAGTTCGCGGGTGACGCGGTAGTGCTCCTCGCCGACGATGGAGGGCTCGAGGGCCTTCGAGACGGAGGCGAGCGGATCCACAGCGGGATAAATGCCGAGTTCGGCGATGGAGCGCTCGAGCACGATCGTCGAGTCCAGGTGGGCGAAGGTGTTGGCCGGCGCCGGATCGGTGAGATCGTCGGCGGGGACGTAGACGGCCTGCACGGAGGTGATGGAGCCCTTCTTGGTCGACGTGATGCGCTCCTGGAGGAGGCCCATTTCGTTGGCGAGGGTCGGCTGGTAGCCCACCGCGGACGGCGAGCGGCCGAGCAGCGCGGACACTTCGGAACCGGCCTGCGAAAAGCGGAAAATGTTGTCGATGAAGAGCAGCACGTCCTGGTTTTTCTCGTCGCGGAAATACTCGGTCATGGCGAGGGCCGAGAGGCCGACGCGCATGCGGGCGCCCGGGGGCTCGTTCATCTGGCCGTAGACCAGCGCGACCTTCGACTTGCTGAGATCCTTTTGGTTGATGACGCCCGCCTCGCTCATCTCGTGGTAAAGATCGTTGCCTTCGCGCGAGCGCTCGCCGACGCCGGCGAAGACGGAGAAGCCGCCGTGCGCCTTCGCGATGTTGTTGATGAGTTCGAGAATGACGACGGTCTTGCCGACGCCCGCGCCGCCGAACGCGCCGGCCTTGCCGCCCTTGATGAAGGGGCAGATGAGGTCGATGACCTTGATGCCGGTCTCGAGGATCTCGGCCTTGGTGTCCTGGTCGACGAGCGCCGGGGCCGGCCGGTGAATAGGATAGCGCTTGGTGTGGATGACCGGACCCTTGCCGTCGACCGGGTTGCCGGTGACGTCCATGATGCGGCCGAGCACGCCGTCGCCGACGGGCACCGTGATGGGCGCGCCGGTGTCGACGACGTCCATGCCGCGGACGAGGCCCTCGGAGGAGGACATCGCGATGGAGCGCACGCGGCCTTCGCCGAGGTGCTGCTGGGCCTCGAGGGTCAGCAGTTCCTTCTTGCCGGAGACGGTGAACTCGACCGTGAGGGCCTGATAGATGGCGGGAATCGAATTCTCCGCAAATTGCACGTCAACGACGGGGCCGATGACCTGGACGATTTTGCCGATGTTACTCATGACGGAAGCGGGTGGATTATAAAAGGGGTTCAGGCGGTGGAGAAGGACGCGGCGGCGATTTCGAGAATTTCCTGCGTGATGGCGGCCTGGCGGGCCTTGTTGTATTCGAGCGTGAGGTCGCCGAGGAGCTTGGTGGCGTTGTCCTTGGCGGTCTTCATCGCGACCATGCGGGCGCTGTGCTCCGAGGCCTTGGCGGAAAGGACGAGCTGGTAGATGTAGCGGTTGACGTAGAACGGCAGCAGCGCCTCGAGGACGGACTGGGCGTCGGGCTCGAAGAGCATGACTCGATCGTCCGTGGATTTGCCGCCGCCGTGCTCGAGGCGCTGCGACTCCACGAATTCCCGGACGGAGGCGAGCGGGAGCAGCGGGCGGAGGAGGGATTCCTGGACGAGCGTGTTCTTGTAGCGCGGGTAGAGGATCTCGAGGGTGTCGATCTTTCCGTCGAGATACATCTGCATCATCAATTCCACGACCGGCTTCACCTCGTTGAAGTTCACGCGGTCGGTGATGGTGAAATCGGCGACGATGTCGCGCTTGGTGCGGGCGAGGAACTGCGCGCCCTTGCGGCCGACGGCCACAAATTTGGCGGGGGTCTTGATCTCCAGCACCAGCTTGAACAGGTTCGCGTTGAGCGGGCCGCACAGGCCCTTGTCGGTCGTGATGAGCAGAAGGCCGCGGGTCTTCACCTCGCGCTTCACGAGGAAGGGGTGGAGCGACTCCTCGACGCGGTTGGAGAGGGCGGCGAGCATGCGCGACATGAGCTGGGCGTAGGGCCGGCCGGCGAGGGCCACGGACTGCGCCTTCTTCATCTTCGACGCCGCGACCAGCTCCATCGCCTTGGTGATTTGGCGGGTGTTCTTGACCGACTTGATGCGCCGGCGGATGTCGCGGGTGGAGGCCATGAAGATTTACGATTTTGGATTTACGATTTCAGATTTGAAACAAGCGCGGCGCGGCGCGGGGGATTGGTTCAATCGTAATTCGTATCTCGGAAAGAGGCGGGAGTTACTTGGCAACGAAGGTGGATTTCCACTCGTCGCAGGCGGCCTTGAGCTCGGTCTCGATCTCGGGGTCGAGGGCGGCCTTGGTGCGGATCTTGGTGAGCAGCGAATCCCGGCGGGTGGCCATGTAGTCCTTGAGGGCGGAGGACGCGGCGACGACCTGCTTCACGTCGATCGAGTCGAAGTAATTCTTCTGCGCGGCCCAGAGCACGGCGGCCTGCAGCTCGATGGAGATGGGGTTGAGCTGCGGCTGCTTGAAGAGCTCGACGATGCGGGCGCCGCGGTCGAGCTGGCCCTTGGTCTTGGCGTCGAGGTCGGAGCCGAACTGGGCGAAGGCGGCGAGTTCGCGGAACTGGGCGAGTTCGCCCTTGAGTTTGCCGCCGACCTGCTTGGTGACCTTGATCTGAGCCGAGGAGCCGACGCGCGAGACGGAGAGGCCGACGGAGACGGCGGGGCGGATGCCCTGGTTGAAGAGATCGGTCTCAAGGAAGATCTGGCCGTCGGTGATCGAGATGACGTTGGTCGGGATGTAGGCGGACACGTCGCCGGCTTGGGTCTCGATGATGGGCAAGGCGGTGAGCGAGCCCTTGCCGTCGAGGCGCGCGGCGCGCTCGAGGAGACGGGAGTGGAGGTAGAACACGTCGCCCGGATACGCCTCGCGGCCGGAGGGGCGTTTGAGGATCAGCGAAATCTGGCGATAGGCGACGGCGTGCTTGGAGAGATCGTCGTAGACGATGAGGGCGTCCATGCCGTGTTCCATGAACCATTCGCCCATGGCGGCGCCGGAGAAGGGCGCGAGGTATTGGTTGGCCGGATTGTCGGCGGCGGGCGCGGCGACGACGACCGTGTATTCGAGCGCACCGGCGGCCTCGAGGGCGCTGATGGTGCGGACCACGTTCGACTGCTTCTGGCCGACCGCGACGTAGATGGAATACATCGGGCGGAAATTCTTGTCGCCCGAGGCCAGGCCGACCTTGTTGATGCGGGCCTGGTTGATGATGGTGTCGATGCAGATGGTGGTCTTGCCGGTGCCGCGGTCGCCAATGATGAGCTCGCGCTGGCCGCGGCCGATCGGGATCATCGAGTCGATGGCCATGATGCCGGTGAAGACGGGCTGCGAGACGGATTTGCGGACGATGATGCCGGGGGCGATTTTTTCGACGGGATAGAATTCCGTGGTGTCGAGCGGGCCCTTGCCGTCGATGGGGCGGCCGAGCGCGTCGACTACGCGGCCGAGGAGGCCCTTGCCGACGGGCACGGAGAGGAGCTTGCCGGTCGTCTGGACCTCGTCGCCCTGCTTCAGGTTGGCGATGTCGCCGAGCACGACGCAGCCGACCTCGTCTTCCTCGAGATTGAGGGCGATGCCGATGGCGCCGCCGGGGAACTGCACCATCTCGTTATACATGACCTCGGAGAGGCCGTCGAGTTTGGCGACGCCGTCGGCGATGGCGAGGATGGTGCCGGTGTTCTTCTTGACCGCCTTGCTGGAGAGCTTGGCGATTTGCTGTTCGATTTGTTCGACGACGTTGCTCATCGGGAGGTGGATTAAAGGGAGGCGGGGTTAGACGGAGGAGGAAAGGGTGGCGAGCTGGCCGGCGACGGTGGACTCGTAGAGATCGGAGCCCACGCGGATGCGCAGGCCGGCGAGCAGCTTCGGGTCGGGCCGGGCGCTGGCGGTGACGGGGCGCGCGTATTTCTGCGTCATGGCGGTTTCGATCTGCTGGAGCGTGGTGTCGCTGATCGGACCGGCGTGCTCGACCAGGGCGCGGGATTTGGCGACCTCGGTGGCGATGGCGCGGTGATAAAGCTTGAGCAGCGCGAGCGGGTGGCGCGGCGCCGACTTCTCAATGTAGCCGAGGACGCCGGCGATCTGCTCGGCCGAGATCTGGCCGTTGGCAAAACTCAGCTTGAAGAGCCGTTTTGCCAGGAGCTTGGTTTTTTTGTTCGCGGCCATGAAATGAAGCAGGGCGGGGCGGAGCTCAGAGCGAGGTCAGCTCTTTGGTCGCAGCCTCGTTATACGCGGCGCGGTCGCTGTCGGAGAGTTTCTTGGCGAGGACCTGTTCGGTGGTCTTGACGACGAGGCGGGCGATTTCACCGCGGGTCTCGTTGAGCATTTTCCGATGTTCGAGCTCGATGGCCTGCTGGGCCTTGACGAGGGTGTCGGCGGCGCGGGCGGTGGCCTCGGCGTGCTGGCGGTCGGCGAATTCCTTGGCCATCTTGCGGGCCTCGTCGACGACCTTCTGGGCGTCCTGCTGGGCGGTCTTGATGAGTGCGGCGCTTTCCTGGGCGGCGGCGGCGAGCCGGACCTGGGTTTCCTCGGCGTTCTTGAGGCCGGATTCGATCTGGCGGTTGCGCTCCTCCATCGTGGCGATGGTGGGCTTGATGCCGAATTTGTAGAGGACGGCGAACAGGATCAGGAAGCTGATCGCCTGGATGACGACGTATTTCCAGTCGAGGCCGAACTTCTCGGCGACGCCGGGTTCGTGGGCGGCCTCGGTAACGGCGAGCAGGAGGGGAAGCATGAAAAAAGGGGGCGACGCGAGGCGCAAAGTTCCGCGCCGCCAGTGAAGGGTTGATTACTTGGCGAGGAACAATGCGAGGATGCCGAGACCTTCGGCGAGCGCCATACCGATGATGGCCTGGACAAGGATCTTGCCGGAGGCGCCGGGATTGCGGCCGACGGCTTCGGCGGCTTTGTTGCCGATGAGGCCGACGCCGATGGCGGCGCCGAGCAGACCGAAGGCGCTGGCGATGTTACCCGTGATTTCAGCGAGGAGGAGGTTCATGTTTTAGTGGATTGATGGTTGGTTGCGGTTGCCGCCGTGCGCACGCGAAGCACGCTCCCGGCGGGAAAGGGTCAGTGGTGGGCCTCGGCCGGGTGGCCCGCTTCGTCGGGCTCATGATCGTCGCCGTGATTGCAGATGAGGCCGATGTAAACCGAGGTGAGCAAGGTGAAGACGAGGGCCTGGATCAGGCCGACGAGCAGCTCCATGAAGTAGAACACAAAAAAGAAGCCGGTGCCGTGCAGGAGGTTTTCGCCGCCGAAGATGTTGCCGAAAAGACGGACGGAGAGAGTGAAGGGGCGAATGAGAATCGAGAAGACCTCGATGAAGCCGACCACGAGAAACACGAGCGAGAGAATCGGATAGAGCCAGGCCGGGGTTTCGGCTTTGTCGGCCTTGTTGCCAAACAGGTCCCAGAGGATGAGCTTCGGACCGGCGTATTTAAGCACGATGATCAACCAGGCCCCGAACGAAATGGCCGCGAGGGCGATCGTGCTGTTGAAATCGGAATTGTGAGGACGGATAAATGCCGTCGTGACGTGAAAGCGACCATCGATGTCATGACCCCAGCCAACGGTGCCCACCCCCGGGATGAGTCCCATCCAATTATGGAAGAGGATGAAGATGAAAAACGTGACCAAGAGCGGAAACGTGGCGGGGAATGCTTTCTTGCCGACAATGGGTTCGAAAAGTTCGCGCAAGGCCTCGATCAGTGACTCGAATACCGCCTGCCCCTTGGTGGGGAGAATCTGCGGCTTGCGGACGAGGACCAGCACCAAGGTGATGAGCAGGAGCGAGATCGCCCAACCGGTGGCCATGCTGTTGGTGATCGCCCAGCCGTGCCCGAAATCGACCAGCTTGGCGGCGGCGGGCGCCACGCCCTCGCCTTCGCTGGCAAACGCGGCGGTTGTCAGCGCAAACGCGGAGGCGAAACCAAGGAGTTTTTTGACAGGCAGCATGAGCGGGGAAGAGGCTCCAACGAGTGGAAAAGACCAATGTCGTAGGGGGGTGGCTCGGGGGGCGTCAACCTTCTTAAATAAATCATTACCCAGAGCGACCTGTAATTAGTATGACCGTCTGAATATTCAGGGCCAACTAATGGCAGGCCGGGCTTGCCGGCGGCCCCATCAAGCCCGAAACTCCCGGGCAATGGATGCTCCCACTGGACTGGAATTGCTCGCGCGCACCGAACCGCCCCGGCGGGCCAATGGCGAGCGCAAGCTGGCCCACAACATCTTCATGCAGGTCACATGGGGACTGCTGGCGGTGGCAGCCCTGGCGCAACTGTTTTTACTGGTCTGGCTGGATGTGATGTCCTGACCGCAACCAGGGAATGATAGTTGTCGGCCCGGGCCTGGAAGACGGTTTCGTGTTCCAGCGGCCAGTCCGCCGCCGGCGCCAGCCGCCAGGTTTGCAGGGCGGCGAGGAACGCGACGACTTCGTGATAATATTCATCGTGGTCGGTGCGGAAATACAAAGACGTCCCCTCCCTGGCCCGGCCGGCGATGGCGTCGAAAAATTCCGGTTGCAACACGCGGTTCTTGTGGTGGCGCTTTTTGGGCCAGGGATCCGGAAAGAGCACCCAGATTTCCTCGAAAGTGACGCCGGCCGGGAGAGCGTGCAAAAATTCGCGGGCTTCCGCCCGGAGGAAATGACAGTTGGGCAACCGGGCGCGCTCCGATTTGCGCCGGGCGCGCCCGATGCGTTCGCTGCTTAGGTCCACGCCAAAGCAGTTTTTCCGAGGGAACTCGGTGGCGTAGCGCGCCAGAAAATGTCCGTGTCCGCAGCCGACTTCCCAGACGATGGCGATGGGCCGGGGCAGCAAGGTGCCCAGCTCCGCGTGCAAGGCGGCGCGGCGTTCGGTGATTTGCTCGACGAATTCCGGTTTGAAATCCACGGGCCCAATTGGCGCGAGTGCGTCTCGCGGTGCAACCCCGAAGCTCAGGTTTTCTGACTGCGGGGCAAGCGCAGGAGAATGGTGAGACCCTGCCCCTCGTGGCTTTCCGCACAGACGCGCCCGCTGTGGAGCTGCACGATGTGTTTGACAATGCTCAGACCCAGACCGGTGCCGCCGGTTTCGCGCGAGCGGCCCTTTTCGACCCGGTAGAACCGCTCGAAAACATGGGCGAGATCCGCGGCCGGGATGCCGGGGCCATTGTCACGCACGAAGCACTCCACCTCGTTTTCGCCCGTGAGGCGGGCACCCAGTGCAATGTGTGAGCCGCGCGGGGTGTATTTGAGCGCGTTTTCGATCAGGTTGTCGAACACCTGCGTGAGCTTTTCCTCGTCGGCGCTGAGGGAGCCCAGTTCGTCCGGGGCGTCCACCGTTATGCGGTGCTCTGCCGTGTTCTCGCGGCGCAGGAAATCATCCGCGAGCCGGCGGAAAAAAGGCGCCAGCGTCACGGGGGCAAATTTCAGGCCGGGAGTGGCCGACTCCAGGCGCGAGAGCACGAGCAGGTCGTCGATGATCGACTTCAGCCGTTCGCTGTGGCGCTGGATGGTCCGCAGAAACTTGTCGCGGTCCTCGAGCGCCATGGTCGTGTGCCCGTCCACCAGGGTTTCGATGTAACCTTTGATCATGCTCAGCGGGGTGCGCAGTTCATGCGAGGCATTGGCCACGAAATCACGGCGCACGCGCTCGAGTTTGCGCTCACTGGTCAGGTCATGGATGACAAAAAGCGCCCATTGCGATTTTCCATCTGGCGAGGCGATGGGTGCGCCGGATGCTTCGATCCAGAGGATGTTCTGACCGTCGACAATCTCAAATTCCTGGCGCGGCAGCGGCTGTCCGGCCCGGGTTGCCCGGACATATTCGATGAAGGAGACATTCCGAACGATGAGTTCGAGGCGCAAATTGACGAGATCACGGGCGGCAGGGAAAATAACACGCAGCGCCCGGTTGGCGAGGTGGATGTAGTTCGACTCGTCGACGATCAGCACGGCTTCGCGCAGATTGCCCAGCGTGGCTTCCAACTGGGTCAACTGATCGGAACGCTGCTGGCGTAAAGAAGAGTTTTCGGTGATGAGGAGATTGATGGCGTCAACTACACCGCTCCACGCCGGCAGGTAGTTCGCGGAGCGTTCCTCCCGGAGGAAGGGCTGGTTCCGCCTGACGGCATGCCGCAGCTCGTCCAGCGCCCGATTCTGCTTCCAGAGCAGCCGGAACAAAAAGGCCAGGGCGAGCGACAGGGCAAATACAGCGGCAATAATCATGCAGGCGGTCTCTTATCTGCGATGCGGTAACCGACTCCGCGGATGGTTTCAATCCACGCCGCTTCGGGCCCGAGTTTTTCCCGCAGACGACGGACATGAGTGTCGACCGTGCGGGTTTCGATCTCGGTCGAATAATTCCAGACGTTGAGCAGGAGGTGCTCGCGGGTTTGCACCCGCCCCTGACGTTCCATCAGGAGGCGGAGCAATTTGAATTCCGTTGCAGTCAGGTCGAGCGGGGTGCCCCGGACAGTCACGCGGTGGATTTCACTGTCGAGCAGGATCTCCCCGATTTGAAGTTTGGCGGCAGCGGGTTCCTTGGGCGCGGCGACCCGGCGCAGGATGGATTCAACGCGCAAGACCAGCTCCTTTGGACTGAAAGGTTTTCCGAGATAGTCATCGGCCCCGGATTCCAGCCCCTCGATACGGTCCGGTGGCTCTGCCTTGGCGGTGAGGAAAATGATGGGAACCTTCGAGAGTCGGTTGTCCGCACGGAGAATGCGGCAGAGTTGAATCCCACTCAGGTGCGGCATCATTATGTCTAGTATTATTAACTCCGGCTGGAAGCTTCGGGCCTTCGAAATACTCGCGGTGGCATCGTTGAGGCATTCCACTTGGAATCCCTTGGCCTTTAAATGATAGGCAACCAAGTCGGTGACGTCCGGCTCATCATCGACGACGAGGATCTTTTTCTTCTCCATAGCGGGTGTAATAGCCGGGGGGCGGGCGCGCTTTCCAGTGAATTAGCCTGCGTCACCTGAATGTCACCTCATTAACACCCCGACAAGAAGGGGTAGTCGAGAGTGGCGGGGAATCACCCGGTCGGCGATCGATGGCTGGCTGCGATGCGCACCATCAGAATGCTGATGTCCGCGGGATTTACGCCGCTAATGCGACTGGCCTGGCCGAGATTGTGGGGGCGCATTTGCTCGAGTTTCAAAGCGCTTTCACGACGGAGTCCAGGGATGGTCATGTAGTCGATTGAGGGGGGAATCCGGATTTTTTCAACGTCCTTCAGTTTTTCGACCTGGCGGTGCTCGCGTTCCAAGTAGCCCCGATAAATCACGCGATAAAGCACTTCCGCGCGCACTTCCTTGGACTCCGCTAGAAGCCCGGACGGGAGGGTAGAAGACGCTTTGTCGCGCCGGATCCCCTCGGCCCAAAGCCCGCCCGTTATCTTGGTTATTTCGAGATATTTTTCCCAATGCTCAATCCGGCTTATCTTGGTCGATATGTTATGTAAACGACTATATGGTATAAGTTTACATCTTGTTGCATGTCCATATAAGCGCCCTTCGGCACTGCCATGATTGAAGAGCAAACGATGCTCTGCGCGGCTCGTGAACATGCGGTAAGGCTCGCTAGTGCCTTTGGTGACAAGGTCATCGATGAGAACCCCAATGTAGGCTTCATGGCGGGCAATAATGAGGGGAGGAGCCCCCCTCACCTTCAGCACCGCATTGACTCCCGCGACCAAGCCTTGGGCGGCAGCTTCCTCATAGCCCGAAGTGCCATTGATCTGGCCGGCGAGAAAAAGGTTTTCGACTTTGCGCGACTCCAGCGACGGATGCATTTGGGTTGGCGGCGCAAAATCATACTCCACCGCATAAGCTGGCCGGAGCAACTGGGCGTATTCGAGTCCAGGGATGCTGTGCACCAAATCCAACTGAACATCAAACGGCAGGCTCGTGGACAGGCCGTTGATGTAATATTCATTCGTGCTGCGCCCCTCCGGTTCTAGGAAGAGCAAGTGACGGGGTTTGTCCGCAAAACGCACGAACTTGTCTTCAATACTTGGGCAATATCTTGGACCAATCCCCGCGATCTCGCCGGAATACATCGCCGATTTATGTAGATTATCCCGAACGATCTGCCCGGATTGCGTCGTCGTGTAGGTCATCCAACAGGAAACCTGTTCGCTGCCCGGCTTCCACCCCAAGCGTCGCTCACCGGTGTGTTCTACGTGGAACAAGTCCTCTGGACCCCGAGTGTCATGAAAGGCGAAAAGCGTTGGCTCAAGATCACCTTTTTGCTCTTGGAGCCCGGAAAAATTGATGCTTCGACCCAAAACACGTGGCGGCGTGCCGGTCTTGAGGCGCTGAAGCTCGATGCCGGCTTCCAGCAAACTGGCCGATAGGCTCTTCGCGCTGAAATCGCCCAGACGGCCTCCTTCATTTTTGTTTTGGCCGACATGCATCAGGCCGCGCAAGAAAGTGCCGGTTGTAATCACCACGCTTCTACCATGGAAATCGATATCCAAGCTGGTCCTACAGCCGACGACCTTTCCCTCCTTGAAGATCAGACTGGTCACTGTCGCTTGAAATACCGTTAGGTGCGGCTGCAGCTCCAGCGTGTGTTTCAGGCGGAATTGGTAGGCTTTCTTGTCGCATTGCGCCCGAGGAGATTGAACGGCCGGACCCTTGGATTCATTGAGCAACCGAAACTGGATTCCGGTTACATCCGCGTTAATTGCCATCTCGCCGCCCAATGCGTCGATCTCCCGCACGATCTGGCCCTTTGCCTGGCCACCGATCGCCGGATTGCAGCTCATCTGAGCAATCGTATCAATGTTGCCGGTCAAAAGCAGGGTAGAGGCCCCCATCCGCGAAGCGGCCAGACACGCCTCCACTCCGGCATGCCCGGCTCCGCAGACGATCACATCGAAGGGCTCTTGCTTATAGATCACGGTGGTATATGGCCATTGTCAAATTATATATTTTGACATCATATTATTTTCCGATGCAGAATGAAGCAAAAAGTCGGTCGAGCATCTTTTCATTATCGATTTTGCCTGAAATCTGCCCATAGCCATCTAAAGCACCGCGCAAGTCACTGGCTATCAACTCGCCTGACTGGGCTTCGGCGAATTTACTCCGCGCCACCGCAAGGCACTCCATGGATTGGGCGAGCGCATGCGCATGGCGGGCATTGACCGCAATGACCTCATCGCCGTTGTTGGGCTGAAGGGAATCAGCCAGTTTGCCGATCGCGATCTGTAGGACATCGCAGCCAATCCCATGAAGCGCGGAGATTTCCACTTGGCAAAAAACCGGAGGCATGGCCAGGTGCGCCACTTGCGGCAGGTCGATTTTATTCAGCACGGCGATCGTATTGGTCGCATTCAATAGTGGTCCAAGAACGGGCGGGAGCGCGGGCAGGGGACAGGAGGAATCGATCACCCACAGAAAAAGATCGGCTTCGGCCGCTTGCTCGAGCGTTTTCTCCATCCCTCGTTTCTCGAGCGAAGAGGGCGCTTCGTTGAGCCCCGCGGTATCGATCAGCCGCAGCCAATGCGGGCCGACCACGATGCGCTCCTCGATATAGTCGCGCGTGGTGCCGGGCTCCGGGCTGACGAGCGCGCGGTCCCGGCCAACGAGCCGGTTGAGCAGGCTGCTTTTGCCCGCGTTGGGCTCGC
>JAYVZM010000137.1:0-13858 GCA_043783345.1 Verrucomicrobiota bacterium | reverse complement strand
CCCGGCACCTACTACCTGCTTCGCCCCCAGGAAGCGCGACTCATTCCCCTGCATGTCTTGGGCGAATCGCTGAAAAAGGAATCGCTCGGGCGCACCATGCCACTCGATTTCACCGCGAGGGATGGCGCCACGATCCACGCCTATGTCACCTATCCGCCGAACGCGGAGAAACTCGCGCCACTCGTCGTGAACATCCACGGGGGGCCCATGACACGGGTTAGTTTCAGGTTCGATTCCACCGCGCAGTTCCTCGCCACCCGTGGCTACATCGTGCTGCAGGTAAACTACCGCGGTTCTTCCGGCTACGGCGCTGAATACCAGAAGAAAGGACTTTACTCCCGCCTCGACACCGTGGTCCTCGATGACGTCGCCGACGGGGTCCGGCACTTGATCCAAACCGGCACCGCCGATCCTGAGCGGGTCGCCGTCATGGGGACCAGTTTCGGCGGCTGGGCCACTTACATGAGCCTGATTAGGTATCCTGAACTTTATCGGGCCGGCATCGCCATCTCCGCCATTTCGCACTGGAAGAAGCAGCTCAATTTCAACCGCAAGCTGGGCCAGTTCGGCAATCGCTACGCCTTCGCTTTCTGGAACGACCTGCTGCAACGCGCGGATTTTGCCGCCAACGAAACTTACATCGATCCCTTCCTGCGTGCCCACGATCTCAAGCAGCCCGTCTACATCATGCACGGCGAACTGGACCAAATCGTGGATGCCTCCGAAGCCCGCGTGATGCTCGCCGCCCTGAAAAAGACCAATCCAAAGGTTGAATCGATGAGCTTTCCCACCGCCTCACACAGATCCTGGCCGTTGCCGGCCCGGGTTACCCAGCTCAACGAGATCGAGGGATTTCTTCGCCGCACGATTCCGCCTGCCGCTGGGGATGGAGCGGCTTCGGTTGCCGCTGGAATGCAGTCAACCAAGTAAGCCGGCCATTTTTCAGCAAAGCGGCACTGATGCGGCTGATGGCTGGCGTTGCGGCGACCTAGGGCAGTGGGCCGGGCGAGAGTTGTCGCCGCGCAGCGCGGAGCTTACCGGAACAGGCGGCGGCCGAGGCCGAGCAGGAACAAGGCGGCGAATAACCAGAGCGTGGGTGCCCCGCCGCCACTGCCGCCGCCCGAGGGGGACGGAGTCGGCGTGGGCGTCGGGATGGGCGCGGGCGCGGGGGCGGCGTTGACCGCGAGCGTGGCGGCATTGCTGGTGACCGAGCCGGAAGCGTTGGTGGCGACGACGGTGTAGGAGCCGGCGTCAGTCGCGGCGGCGCTGGCGATGCCATAGGAGGCGCTCGTGGCTCCGTTGATGCTGACGTTGTCCTTCCGCCACTGGTAGGCCGGGGCGGGCGAACCGCTGGCGACAACCGTGAAGGTGACCGCGGTGCCGACGGTCACGGTCTGGTTCGCGGGCTGGGTGGTGATGACCGGGGCGAGGGGAACCGAGAGGGCCGCGAGCTTGCTGCCCCACACGGCGACGCCGTCGGCGGAAAGGGCGCTGAAGGTGAGGACCCACGTCTGGTTGTCGTCATCCCACTGGCGGGAGAAGACGCCGTGATAGCTCGTGTTGGTGAGGGTGAGCGCGGCGTCGTGATCGCCAGTGAGCCGCCAGGTGCCGGTGACGCTGCCGGTGATGGAGCCGTCGGCGTTGAGCGCGATGACCGTGGAGGTCTTGACGGTGGCGGTCACATCCTTGCCGTGGTTGATCAGTTTGAAGTCGCCGGGAATCTGGCTGGCGACGGTCGTGGCCATGGTTTCCCCCGCGTAGCGGTGGGGCGCGGCGACGAACCAGCCCGCGGAATTCAGGAACAGCTGATGCACCCGCACCTCGTGTTCCTCGCCCCGGCCGACGAAGCGCGTGTGGAAAACGAGCAAATATTTTCCCGTGCCGGCATCACGGTTGATGGAGACGCCCCCGGGGGAAACGTAGCCGCGACTGGTGGTGCGCGGGTCGCTGGCGACATGGAGAAACTGCCAGTTGCCCATCAACTTCACGCCGTAGGGCGCGATGAAGGTGTCGTTGGTGATGGACCCGCTGACGTTGGTCAGGTCGTTGCCGGCGGAATCGAGAAACGGACCGCCGGGATTCGGCGAACGGCCCACGCGGATGTTATAGCCCCCCACCGCGTCGAGTCCGCCAAACGTGCAGAACAGATAGTAGAAGGACGTTTCCGGACTGTAGATAATGTAGGGGCCCTCGATACGGGAGGAATTCCCGCCGATCAGTTTCTTGCCATAACCCTGAAGTCCGCCGGGCTGGCCGGTGGCCGGGTCGAGCTGCAGGATGAAGAGGCCGCCGGAAAAGGAGCCGTAGACCATCCAGAGTTTTCCCGTGGCATCGAAGAAGACGGAGGGATCGACGACATTGGCGTGGATGTTGACGTTGTAGTTGATGCCGGCCGGGCTCAGGCCAACCATGCCGGATTTGAGCAGGAGGCCGACATTGGCGTAGGGGCCCGTGATCGAGTCTGCGACGGCAAGACCGAGCGCACTGAGCGGCGAATCGCCCCGGCAGGCGCAGTAGTAGAAATAGTATTTGCCGTCCGCGAGTTTGATGACGTCGGGCGCCCAGAATGTCGTGGTCTGCGCCCAAGTCAGCGCCTCGGCGAACTCGGTTTGCGGATTTTGGCCGCGGATCAGGGAATTGGGCGCCGTCGGCCCGGTCGTGATCTGCGTCCAGTTCATCAGATCGGTCGTGCTGGCCGACGCCATGTGGGAACCGAAGACATAGTAGGTCGATCCGTTCCGGACCACCGACGGGTCATGCACCGTGACGTTGGTGAATGTCGGGGCCGGCGGATCCTGTTGGGCCCGCAACGCGGGTGCGCTGAGCCCGACCGCGGCAAGGCAGCAGCGGACGATCAGTCGGTCGATGTGCGAGGGGTGTCTCATTCGATTCCCGATGGCCGGCCGAAGACGGGCATGCCCGCCTTGTCCCAGCGCAGTGGTTTCACGTAGGTATGGCGGTTGGGATCCCACAAAGGATCACCCACGATCTCCGTGTAGGTGCGGGCATGGTAGACCAGCAGATCGGTCACGCCGTCCTCCGCGACGGTGAAGCTGTTGTGGCCGGGGCCGTAGACCTTGTGCTCGAAGTCGGACTGGAACACGGGCAGCGGCGACTTCGTCCAGCTGTGCGGATCGAGGAGGTCGGCGTCGTCGCGCGCGTGCAGCAGGCCCATGCAGTAGTTCTCGTCGGTGGCGCTGGCGGAGTAGCTGAGGAACACCCGGCCGTGGCGGATGACGACCGACGGGCCCTCGTTGACCCAGAAGCCCCGGATCTCCCACTCGAACTCCGGCACGGAGAGGCACACCGGCGGCGTGGCGAGCTTGGTGCCCGACGCCAGGCGCGCGATGTAGAGGTTCGAGTTGCCGCGGATCGCGGGATCCTTCTGCGCCCAGACGTAGTAGGTCGCGCCGCGATGCGTAAACGACGTGGCGTCGAGGCAGAAACTGTCCAGGCCGGTTTCCATCCAGACGGGCGCCGACCACGGGCCGTCGAGGGGATTCGCCGCCGGCGATGAGATCGCATACATGCGGTGCTGGAAAAGGTCGTCCTTGATCGCCCGCGAGGGGGCGGCGGCGAAGTAGATGCGCCAGGCGCCGAAGACGTGGTGGAGCTCGGGGGCCCAGATCAGTTCGCTGCAGGGGCCGGTGTCGGGCTTGCGCCAGGCATCGACGGTGCGGGCCAGGGGGAGTTCGGCGATCGTCCGCGCGCGACGCAGTTCGATGCGATCGTAGGCCGGCACGGAGGCGGTGAAGTAATACCAGCCGTCGGTGTGCCGCCGGATGCAGGGATCGGCGCGCTGGAGAATGAGAGGCTGAAGGACGTTCGTCATGGCGCGATTCCCTCAGGCCGACTTCGGTTCACCCGCCCCGGCGATGACGAGTTTGCCCTGCGCCGCGAGTTGTTCCTTGATGTCGTTGTAGTAGCCGTCGGTGATCCGGTAGCGATACATCAGCAGCCCCATCCCGAGGTGGAAGACCCCCGGGATGACGGTGAGCAACAGGGCGATGCCGGTGAGTGTGAACGTGCCCTGCACGACGTCGGCCTCGTATTTGAAGTAGGTGAGCAGCCAGCCCACCATCCCCGCGGCGAGGCTCATGCCCATCTTCTGCGCGAAGGAGATGCCGCCAAAGGCCATGCCGGCCACGCGTTTTCCGCTCTTGAGCTGCCCGTAGTCGACGGCCTCCGAAATGATGGACCAGAAGACGGGACCCTGCAGGTCGACGATGAAGTTGATGAGGAAAAACAGGATGAACGCCAGGGTGATCCCGCTGGGCCGCACCGCCACGAACATGGCCACGCTCAGCGCAAAGGTGATCAGCTGCGACCAGCGGAAGAGCTGGATCTTGCAGAACTTCTTCGTGATCCAGGTCGACGCCACCATGGCCAGGATATTGCCGACGATGCCGGTCGTGACGAAACCGGCCTGCAGCCGGGCGTCGCCGCCGAGATAATATTTGGCGTAGTAGAGCGTGGCGGATCCGCGGATCACATAACCGATCGTGCCGACCAGGCAGACCCAAAACAGAACCTGCCACTGGTCGTTCTTAAAGAGCAGCCCGAGTTGCTCGCCCAGCGGCTTGGGATCGTTCTTGAACTTGACCCGTTCCGTCGTGGTCAGGAAACAGAAGATGAACAGCAACGTGGCCATCACGGCCATCACGGCCATGGAGACCTGGTAGCCTTTGGCGAGGTGCTCCTGGCCCCACCGGGCGGCAAAGACGGGGACAAACGTGTTGACCAGCAGCGAGGCGCCCTTGGCGAAGAACAGGCGATAGCCGTTCGCCGAGAGCCGCTCCTGCGGATCGGCCGTCAACACGCCGGGCAGGGAGATGTAGGGGATCACCACCCCCGTGAACACGAGCATCATCAGGATGTAGGTGGCGTAGGCCCAGATCAGCTTTCCGGTGTAGGAAAAATCCGGCGTCGTGAACACGAGCATGACCGACAGGCCAAACGGAACCGCGAAAATCAGGAGATACGGGCGGTAACGTCCCCAGCGCGTCGTCCGGGAGTCCGTGTAGACGCCCATCGCGACATCGGCGAACGCGTCGATCAACCGCGGCAGGAGACCCAGCATGGCGATGTGAGCGACGTTCAGCTTGTAGACGTCCGTGTAGAAGAACGTGATGATGATCGCCAGGGCCGACCACACGACATTGACCGCCGCATCGCCGGCACCGAAGCCGATCTTTTCCAGGACGGAGAGTCTCTGATCGGGTTGCGGTTGGGGCTTCATGGCAGACGGGCGGAGCGGGGCGATGCGGATTCGGAGGCGAAAGGATCAGGGCACCAGGGTGCTCGTGTAGCTGGAGAGAACGCTCTCGTCGACCTGTGGCCATTTCGCCTCGTCCCACTTGATTTCGGCGATCTTCAGTTTCTGCAGGCCGTTGTCCGCGTTTTCATAAGCGTGAAAGACGAGGTAATCCTTTCCGTCGAAGGTGTAGGCGCTGTTGTGGCCGACTCCCGCCCAGTCCTTGTTGCCGGCCAGCAACAGGCTGCCACCGCCCGCGGCCAGGTCGCGTCCGGTTTTGTCGAGATAGGGGCCGGTCAGCTCCTTCGCGCGGCCGACCATCATCTTGTAGGTGCTGTCCTTGCCGCGGCAGCATTTGTCCCAGGAAACGAAGAGGTAGTAGTAGTCGCCCTTGTGGAAGATGAACGGTGCCTCGATTTCCGCCGGGCCGGCCTGCGCATCGTCGACGAGCACGGAGCGCTCGCGTTTGGCCAGCGCGTGCCATTCCTGCGGCGCCGCCAGCGCGGTGAGGCTCGGCGCCAGCTTGACCAGTTTCAATCCCGACCAGAAGGAGCCAAAAGCCAGCCAGGCGTTGCCGTCGGGGGCAACGCTGACCGCGGGATCGATGGCGTTCCACAGATCGCGCCCGGGCACCGACTGGACCACGATGCCCTGATCCTCCCATTTGTAGTCGGGCGAGTCGGGATCAAGCGTCTGGTTGATGGCGACGCCGATGGCTGACGTGTTCTTGCCGAAGGCGGAGACCGAGTAATACAGATAATATTTTCCGCCGTGCTGCACGATGTCCGGCGCCCAGAGGTGACCGTTGAACGAAGGGGCGACCTGTTTGGCCCAGGCCGGGTTGCCGGGGAACACCCGCCCGCGTTTCCGCCAATGGGTGAGGTCCCTCGAGCTGTAGAACGTGATGCCCGGACCGGTGCTGTATAGGTAATAGGTGTCGCCTTGCTTAGCCATGACCGGATCATGGATGCTGACTTGGGTGGCGGAGGCGATGGAGCTGGCGGCCGTGACTAACAGGCCAATGCACCAGAGAGGCAGGGACGTGTGGCTTGTGGGCATGGTGGGTAAAAGCAGACGAGGATTCCGCCGGACCCGCCGGCCCCCTGGCCGACGGGCGGTCGTTCAGCGGCGCAATCCCGCGTTTTGCCAGTGGAACTAGAAACGATACCGCGCCCCCACTTCGATCGTGCGGTCGTAGGCGCGCGTATCGCGGGGATAACGGGAGGCATCAAAGAAATAGTCGTGGTATTCGTTCTTCAGGATGTTGGTCGCATCCAGCGTGAAGGTGAGGTGCTCGTTCAGCGTGTAGCTCAGGTTGAAATCGAGCGTGCCGAGCGGTTTCACCTTGATCTGGCGGAGCGGGCTGCCGGCCGCATTCGGGCCGTCGAACGTGTCCGTGTATTCGCCGCGCCAATTGTAGGCAAGGCGCGAGGAGAACTTGTGCGCCTCGTAGACCAGGATCACGTTGTAGGATTGCTTCGAGACCTGGGCGTAGGGCTTGCGCACGCGGGCGCCGACGGCGGCCCCGGCCGAGTTGTCGGCCGCGTCGGTATCGCCCTTGATATAGGTGTAGTTGGCCATCCAGCCCAGACCGTGCAGGCGCTCGGGGAATTGCTGGTAGCTGAATTCAAAGCCGTCGAGCTTGCCCTTGCCGGAATTGCGCGGGCGCACGACGGTGTAATTCACGCCACCGATCAACTCGGTGGCCGCGAAGGTCTGGACATAGCCGTCGATGTCGCGGTGAAACGCCGTCAGCGAGACGTAGCTCGCCCTGTCGAAGTAATATTCGAGGGCCAGATCGTAGTTGTCGGAGGTGATCGTGTTGAGGTCCGGGTTGCCACCGCTGCCGGTGCCCGCCGCGCCGCCGGTCGTGGTCGGGGCGTTGAGGGTCACGGCCGGGTTGAGATCGTTGAAGTTGGGGCGCGTGATGGTGCGGCCCGCGGCGAAGCGCAGCTGCCACTTGTCGTCCAGCTTCAGGCGGGCGTTGAGCACGGGCAGCACGTCGGTCTGTGACTTGGTGCCGTCGATCACGGAGCCGTCGGTGCGGTAACCCCGCAGATCCTGGCTGGTGCGGACCACGCGGAAGCCGATCGACCCGGCGAGCGGCTTGGCCGCGAACATGCCGCCGTAGATCGCATTCACGTAACCCGCCGTAACCTTCTCCCGGTCGGTGAAGGCGAGCGTCGGATTGAAGGGGGCCGGGCCGCTGGGCAGGCCGAACAGGGCGCGCACCTGATCTTCGTGGGAATAGAGGAAGTTGGCGTTGGCGCCGAACCAGTGCTGGGTGCCGTAGTAGGAAAGCGGACCATCGTCGTTCACGCTGCCGAATCCCGTAATCGTGGAGGTCTTGGGGACGGTCGGGGCGAAACGGTCGCCGTTGGTGGCGCCCGCGGGGGAGACGTCGTTGCGGCTCGTGCCGCGGAACCGGATGTCGCGATCGCTCCAGCGGATGCCGCCGACGATCTTGTGCCAGAACCCGCTGCCGATCCCTTTCTCGATCTCCGCCTTCAGGCCGTTCTGTTCGGAGGTGGAGACGTCGTGGTTGTCGAACAGCCCCCAGAGGTAGTAGTTGTCGCCGTTCGTGATGTCGGGGCCGGGAATGGTGAGGTTGGCCCGGCCACCGTCATTGTAGGTGAAGGTGAACGTGCTGGGCGTCGGCGGCCCATAGCGCGTGTCGACAATGAAGGCCTGGTTCTTGAAGCGGTTCCAGTTGTAGAGATACTCGGCGGTGATCTTCAGGTCATCGCGCGTCCAGTTCGTCCCGAGGATGTTCTGGTAGCCGTCGGTCTGCTGCTGGAAAGCCTGGGTGCTGGTGAGGTGGAAATTGTTCACCGAGGTGGTGGTGATCGGCACATTGGTTCCGGGATAGACGGTGGCGGCGGTGTAGGCGCCGAACCGCGGGAAACCGATCAGGAAGTTCACGTGATGCTTGTCCCGGTAGGCCGTGTTGAGGAAGTTGTCGTAGACTTCCAGGTTGCTGTTCACCTTCCACTGCACGGCGAAATTGTGGGCGTAACGTTTGCGATCGCCCGGGATGATGAGCGAGCCCTGGGTGAAGGGCAGCTCCAGCGTGCCGCTCGACTGGATGTTGGTGGGCACGGCAACCGGCTCGAATTGGAAGTTGAACGCCGTCTGGTCGACGAAAAACCGCTGCTGATAGGCGCCGGCGTAAAGCACGCCCAGCTCACCTGCCCCCACTTTCCAGCGGTTGCTGAGCAGCATGCTGCCCACGTAACCGGTCTTGGGCGCGGTTTCGCCGTAAATCGCCCGGGCGCTGGCGGCGAATTGCGCTTTCGAAAAATCGAGCGGCTTGCGCAGCCGGATGTCGATCAGGCCGGCGATGCCCCCTTCGAGCTTGTCCGGCGACGTCGACTTGTAGACGTCGATTCCCGCGACGAGTTCGGCGGGGATGTCCTGCAGGGCCACGCCGCGCGAGGTGCCGGTGAAGATTTCATTGCCATTGAGCGTCGTCGCCAGATTCGGCAGGCCGCGGATCAGCACGGTGCTGACCTCGCCGTTGTTGCGACCGACCTGGATGCCGGGAAGGTGCTGCAAGGCGTCGGCCACGGTGTTGTCCGGCAGCTTGCCGATGTCCTCGGCCACGACGGAGTCCACCAGCTGCACGGAATTTCGCTTGATCTCCTGGGCGCTGATCATGCTGGCGCGCACGCCGGTGACGACATACGTGTCCAGGACCACTGCCGATTCGGTCGGGGGCGGAGCTGGCGGGGGGTTGGCTTGGGCGCGGGCCAAGCTCGCGCCGAGAAAGAGGGACAACACGGAGGAGGAGCAAAGCAGGGCAACCTTGCTGCTGCGGGCAGCGGATGGCTTGCGAGGGGCGGTCGGGGCACGAGGTATCCTTGCGGGGTAGGTCATGGTGCGAGTTGGGTGGGCTGACTGAGCGTCCCTAACAGATTAGGGGTTCAATGTTACATGCGCCATCTGGCACCCAAAGCCGACACGTCCCGGCTGGATTGCTGGCCGGACAGGCCGCCCCAACCGCTCCCGTCCTGGCGCCGGCTCAGGGCGCTGGAGCGGGCGGCTCGATCAGCGCGGTCGCCTCGCGCAGGAGGATCAGGGCGAAATCCCAGTCAAACCAGAAGCCCTGCACCGGCGTGCCGCGGTCCGTGTGGCTCTTGGACTTGCTTTCGATTATCTCGCGGCCGGCCAGCAGGGCGGACCGGGCTTCCTCGGCCTGGCCGAGCTGGTGGTGGGACATTGCCAGGATCACGTGGGCCGTGGCGCGCCGGGGCGCATTGGCCTCGGGATAAGCCAGGCAGCGCTGGCACCATTCCACCGCCTTCGGGTAGTCGCCGCGCCGATACTCCAGCAACCCGAGGGAGACCGACCGCCAAGCTGCCGTGAAAGCATCGCCGCCCTGGTCGGCCTCCGTGAGGAACACCGCCGTCGCCTCCGCGAGCGGGCTCATCAACTCGAGGGTCCGCGCATTCGCCGGCCGGAGCAGGCTGATCTTGACGATGCGATCGGCAAACGGACAGAGGGTCGCGGCAAAGCGGGTGACCGCCTCCTGCCGAAAATCCTCATAGCCCTTCACCTCGTTCGATTCGATCAGCGCCGGTCCCAACCGCAGGTAATCCAAGGTCAGGGCGTCCAGCCCGTCGAGCTGGTTGACTTGCAGCAGCCGGGCGAACCGGTCCGCCGCCGGCTTCCACCGGTTTTCGAGGGCGTGCCATTCGCCCAGGGAACGGAACACGGCCGCCCCTTCCACCGTCGGCTGGGTGAATGGGACTTCCCGGAACAGACCGTCCGCCTCGGCGAATCTGTCCTGGCTCACCAGCAGCGCGGCCTGGGTGATTTTCTCCCGCACCTCTGCTTCGTGGCGCAGCCGGGCCTGCTGCTGCTCGGCGGCCACCGCGCGATGATGGGCCTCCCGCTCCTTCAGGAAGAGCCAAGTGGAGGTGCCCAGCCCGATGACCAGGGCCGCAGCCACCGCCCCGCCCGCCGCAAACACGACGCGGTTCCGGCGGACCAGCTTTTGGAAACGGTAAACCCGGCTGGGCGGCCGGGCCATCACCGCCTCGTTGTGCAGGTGCCGCTGGATGTCCATGGCCAGTGCATTGGCCGTCTCGTAGCGGCGCGCCCGGTCCTTCTCCAGCGCCTTGATGACAATCCAGTCGAGGTCGCCCCGCAGCAGGGAAACGAGCCGCGACGGCTCCGCCTGCCGGTCGGCGGCGGTCTTCATCATTTCCGATGCGCCCAGGGTGCCAAGCTTGACGGAGGGTCGCGCCGGCTCTTTTTCCCGCAACGTCCGGCGCATTTCCTCCAACCCGGATTCGAGGAGTTCGTTGGCGTCGAACGGCGTCATGCCGGTCAGCAATTCATACAGGAGGACGCCCAGGCTGTAGATATCGCTGCGCGTGTCGATATCCAGGCCGCTGCCGTCCGCCTGTTCCGGGCTCATGTAGGCCGGCGTGCCGATCAGTTGCACATACGACGTGAACAACATCCGGTCGGTCAGGCGGGCCTCGGTGGCTTTCGCGATGCCGAAATCGATGACCTTGGGCACGGGCACCCCGTCCTGCAGAGCGATCATGATGTTCGATGGCTTGATGTCGCCGTGGATGATCCCCTTCTGGTGCGCATGCTGGATCGCATGGCAGACCTGGACGAAAAGATCGAGCCGGGCCCGCGTGCTGAGCTGGTGCTGGTCGCAATACCTGGTGATCTTCACGCCCCGCACCAGCTCCATGACGAAGTAAGGCGGCCCGCGGTCGGTGGCCCCGGCATCGAAGACCCGGGCGATGTTCGGGTGATCCATCATCGCCAGGGCCTGGCGCTCCGCCTCGAACCGGGCGATGACGCTCTTGGTTTCCATGCCGAGCTTGATGATCTTCAGCGCGACGCGGCGGCGGACCGGCTCCTCCTGCTCGGCCATGTAAACCACGCCCCAGCCGCCCTCCCCTATCTTCTGCAGCAGCTTGTAGCGCCCGATGCGAGTGCCGACCGGCTCCTCGCCGGGCACCGTTCGGGAATCCGCGCCCGCGAGGCTCGACGGAGTGTCGCGAGTGAACTGGACGGGAGACACGGGCAGGCTCAATGCCGAGCTGGTCTGGGCGAAAAATTCCTCGGCCGCCGGTTCGGCCGTGAGCAGGTCTTCCACCCTCGCCCGCAGAGCGGAGTCCCCGCGGCAGGCCCGGTCGAGGAAGGCCCCGCAGTCCGCCGTGTCGGGCAGTTGCCGGGCGGCGTCAAATATTTCCTCTTCGCGCTGGGTCTCCGCGTTATTCATTCGGGGTTCGTGGTGTCATGCGCGGTTCGCCGGATGAAACCCGACACGACGGCAATAATTTTTGCCCGCCGGTTCTCATTTTTGCGCGCGGATGCAATTGAACAGCCACGCCTTGGCATAGGCCCAGTGGCGCTCGACCGTGCGCTCGGTCACGGCGAGGCTCGCCGCCACCTCCTGGTTGGTGCGCCCGCCAAAAAATTTCAACAGAACCACCTGCGCCTTTTCGGGATCCTGGAGCTGCAGCTTCTCCAGGGCGTCGTTGATCAACAGGATTTTTTCGTCCGGCGACGTCTCGGCCAGCTCGATCTGGTCGATGTCGACCCGCAGCCGGTCGCCGCCGCGCTTCAGGCGGGACTTCCGGCGGGCATTCTCGATCAGGATGCGCCGCATCGCCGCCGCCGCCGCCCCGAAGAAGTGCGCGCGATTCTGCCAATGGCGCTCCCCCTTGCCCGTGAGGCGCAGCCACGCTTCGTGCAGCAGCGCCGTCGGTTGCAGGGTCTGCCCGGCCGCCTCATGCGCCATCTGCACCATCGCATGCCGGCGCAGGTCGTCATAGACGAGGGGCAGCAGCTCTTCCGAGGCCTGCTCGCCCCGTCCAACCGCTTGCAGGATTTGGGTGAGTTCAGCCATAAGCCGAAACGGCGATGGGGACGTCCGGCGTCCAGCGCGTCATGGTGGTGGGGGGTCTGAGGTGGGGTTTGCTGGCCTGACTTTCCGGCCCCGGGTTTGATCTCATTGCCCGGTTGGGTCAATGCGTTTGCCGCCCGCCGGGCCCGGCTTGGCACATGACCGTCATGTATTTTCCGTCGGACGAACGGCGTTTCAACCCCCTTTCCCTGCATGGACCGGCAGCTTGCAGGGCGGTTGTCCGCATCCCACTGCCACCCTATGCGTCGCGCTCGCCACCACTTACTTGACGGTGAGGTAAAACCGGTTCCTATGCTGACCGTCCGCCATGCCCCCGATCACCATGAGTATGATAGCCGCCGAGGTCGGCTGCTCGAAAAACACGGTGTCGCTGGCCTTGCGTGACGATCCCCAGATCCCGGCCACCACCCGGGAGACCATCCGGAAGGTGGCGGACAAACTCGGCTACCGGCCCAACGCGGTGGTCTCCCACCTGATGGCACAGTTGCGCTCCAGCCAGACGGCGCGTTTCCAGGCCAAGCTGGCGCTCGTCAACGCCCACCGCGATCCCAAGGCCTTTCGCTCGCACGCCACCATCCCCGCCTACGTGCGGGGTTGCGAGCGACGCGCGGTGAAGCTCGGGTATTCTTTCGACTATTTCTGGCTGCACGACCCGAAGCTGAAGGCGGAAAGCTGGATCCGCGTCCTGCGCACGCGCGCCATCAAGGGCCTCATCATCGTCGGCATGATGGACCAGAACCAGCTCCCGCCGCACCTCCTCCTGGTGTGGGAAAATTTTCCCTGCGTGGTCACCGGCGTGCGCACGCGGGAACCGGCGCTTTCCTTCAGCTGCGTGGATCATCACGACTTGGTCATCCAGGCCTTTGAGCGGGCGCTGGCGTTCGGCTACCAGCGGCCCGCCCTCGTCGTCGAGGAGCGCATCGACCGGCTCGTCGAGGGCCGCTTTTCGGGGGCGATGCTCAGCGCGCAACAGGGCCTCCCCCGGACCCGCCGCGTGCCCGCCTTCACCCAGATTGATCGGGCCCGCCACAAACCGGGCCTGTTTTACGACTGGTTCGACCGTCATCAGCCCGACGTGCTGCTTTCGCTCTACAACGTGGTCTTCCCCTGGCTGAAGGATCGCGGACTGCGCGTTCCGAAGGACGTCGGCGTCATCCAACTCGAATGGCGCGAGAGCCACGCCGAGATCACCGGCATGAACCAGCACAACGACGCCGTGGGCGAAGCCGCCGTGGACATGGTGGTCGGCCAGATTCACCGCAATGAAACCAGCATCCCGCTCTTTCCGCGCGCCACCCTGATCGGCGCCAGCTGGGTCGACGGCGATTCCGTGCGCGTGCAGAAGAAACGGCGATCCCAAGCGGGCAGCAACGCCTACGCCGGGAGCTAGCGTGCGGACAGCAGGTCCGTGTGCAATTTTTCAAGTTCTTCAAGCCGGGGCTCGATTCGCTTGCGCAGCGCCTGGCGATTGAGGATCCAAACGAGCCAGAAGATGAGAAGCACGGGAAAGACCCCGAACCCCAAGATGAAGACAGGATCGCGGATTAGACTCCACGGCGGCGCCATCCGGAAAAGCACGATGTATTGGATGGCCATCGCGGCAGCGCAGGGCGCAAAATACCAATACCAAAGCTTGAGCACCAATCGGCGCTGATGACCCAGCTCAGCAAGGTCAGCCTGCACCTTGACCAGTAATGGAGCATCCGGGC
>JAYVZM010000136.1:0-13869 GCA_043783345.1 Verrucomicrobiota bacterium | reverse complement strand
GCCAGTTCTCGCCGGAATCGGGCTCCTTGGACAGTCGGCTGCGAATCTTCGGCAGATCCTTCAGCACGTCTGCCACGGTGACCACTTCCCCCTTCGGCCGGGTCAGCGCCATCGGCGTCAGGTTCAGATCGGTGCGCAATCCAAGAATGAAGACGCGGGCCCGTGACTGCGGCACCTCGAATTCCTCCGCCCGCACCACGAACCGCCTGGGATCGTTCGGCTCCGCCGCGCCCTCCTCGACGGGATTGACGGGATGCAGCGAATAGCCCGCGCTCCGCAGGTCATCGCAGATCAGTTCGAACATCCACTGTCCCCGGTTTTTGGCTGAAAGCAGCCCGGGCACGTTTTCCATTACGAAGACGGCCGGCCGGAACTTGCGGACGATGTTCAGGTATTCCCGGTAGAGGAAGTGCTTGTGGTCGTCCTCGAACTTCACGTCCTTGGTTCGGCGAGCGCGGCCCACGAGCGAGTAGGCCTGACAGGGCGGTCCGCCGATCAGCACGCATTCGCCGCCCCCGGACGCCGCAATGCCTGCCGCAATCTTCGCCTCGATCTCGCGGTTGGCCGACTCCGACTTGCCAAGCTCGGCAAGCAGCGCCTCGCGCCGCGCCGCCTTGCCCATCTCCCCCGACAGCTCGAACAGCTCGTCCCTTGTGATCTCCTCCTGCAGGTAGCGGTTGTAGTTCTTCGTGTTGCCCGCCTCCCTGAGGTGTCGGAAAAGCGCCCGCAGCTCCAGGGTCTGGTGGGCCCGCGCCTCGAATTCCACGGAGAGGGCAGTGCGGAAGAAAGGTCGTCCCTTTTCATCCCGAATGTGGCTGAAGCCCTCGTTTAGGCCTCCCGGGCCGGCGAAAATGTCAATTATGGGGATCGCCACGGCCTTGCTCCATGCTGGTCTGTTTTTTCCATTCGTCGGGGGACATGAAGCCGATGAACAAATCACGTTTCCGCTGGAATAGAAACCAAATCGATTCGCCAACCGGCTTAAACCCCTTCTGCGTCGAGAGATAAAGCCGCAGTTCCGTCCGCTCGTGCTTCGGGTAGACGAGATTGAGGTAGACCAGCTCTCCCGACTGGTGCAGCCGGAAGCGCTGGCGAGCCCCCTCCGGGTTGGTCCGCACCGGCCCCACGTGGATCTTCTCCCGTCCGAAGAAGTCCTCTACGATTCTGACCTCCGGACCGGCCAGGTTGATTTCCGACGTGTCTGACTCGCGATTGGTGACCATCGAGTAGGTGCCCCGGTCCGACTCGAATATCCGGTTCAGGCGCGCATCGAACATCAGCGCAGTCAGCGACGGCGCGGTTGCAGGCTTTTCCGGTGGCGGTGCGACCGGCGGGACCGGCGCAGCCGGCGGCACGGCCTGTTCCGGGAGACGCGCCCGTTCGGCCAGCACATCAATGGAAGCCGCCTCGGCATGTTCCACCGGGACGGACCGGTGGAAGGCCTCCGCCACCAGTCGCACCAAGGCGCGGTCATCAAGCGACTCATACGCGATGTTTTCGCCGATGCGCACGAGCCATTTCTGCGCGGTGCGCTCCACAGATTCCATGTTGAACTTCGTCGGCAGCACCTGCGTGGTCGCATGGTAGACGCGGCCGAAGGCCAGACCCATTCGCGGCAGGCCTGACAGCCCCCGGCGTTCGTAGAAGGTCTGAATGGCGTCCTCCAGAAGGTGATCGAGCAACCATAATGACTCCACCGGGCGGGACCTGTCCTCAAAAATTGCCGCCCGCCACCATAGGCGCCGGAAAAGGTTGCTGGTTGTGTCCAGGAAGTTGTCGGCATTCACGATGGCTCCCTCCGTCCGCCGCTGCCGCCAGACCACCAAGTCGGGCATCACCACGCAGGCGAGGAACTGCCAGGGACCTGGCTTCGCAGCCTCATTGTGTGAGATGCGCAGCATCCGATGCAGGTGTTCCGCCGCCTCCCGATCAAAGTTCGCCCAGTCCGTTGGCCGAATGGCCGGGTAGCCGTGCTGGCGGGCGATCTGCTCCAAGCCATCGCGCAGCTGCTCGAGCGCTCGCTCGGAAAGGTGGCTGCCGCCGGTGGGGCTGAAGACCTTTAGAGGGTGATCCAGTTTGCGGGCGGCGCGGGCCTCGCCAATCGTCATCCGCCCACGGTCTTTGGCGAGATCGTCGGCGGCAAACTTCGGAATCTGCGGCAGCAACATCATGACTCAGGTTCCCGGGTCGAAGAGGTGAAACGCCGCCTGGAGATCGCATTCGAACTTGTCCGGCGAGTTTCGCTGGCGCTCTTGCACCGCGCGCACCGATTCGCCGGGAAACGCCCGCTCGATCAGCGCCAGCGCAACGCTGCCGACGGATTCGTCGTCGAATTTCTGTCCCGGGATGTGAAACGAATCGTCGTCCAAGGCGCCTAGGATTATTTCCCGGGCCACCCCGAGGTTGATGGCGGACCAGATGGCCTTCGCCTCAGGGTCCGGAGTGTTGCGCGACGCCGCCAAGGCGATCCGCTTGTGACGCTTGTTGAGCAGCAGCACCAAACAGCCCATCGCTTGTGCATTCAGATTTCCGCGCGTCCACTGCAGCCGCCAAGCCGCTGCGAGCGGCAGACCAATGGCGCCGAAGTCGACGATCTCCATCGGAAACCTGGAGCCAATGCCCTCCAGCTGCAGCGCTACCTGGTCTTCCCACAGAATGGCGCCGGGTCGCCTCGCGGCCAGAGGGCCGTCGCTCCCACCCGGCCTGACGAGCACGACTCGCGTGATGATGCGGACCGTCCCGGCCAGTTCGGGGCCCGGCAGCATCGCCTCGAGACTGCACGCCAGTTCCGCACCCCTGCGCTCCAGCAACCGGCGTTGCGCGATCCCGCGCTGGCCGGATCCGGGGGAGCGCCAAGATACCACGAGCGCGACCTCTGCATCCTCACCCAAACCGCAGGCTGACTTGAGGCCGTCCATGTGCACGATGATAGTTCGCCTGATCGTGAGATTCTGGGCAGGATCCCAGTCGATGAGATGTTCCGGAAGCAGTTCGGGCAGCCCGCCGCGTTCATGCATCCACGGCTCAGGCTTCACCGCTTCCGGTGGACAAGAGAGATAGGGACGGGTTTCGACGGAAGGCATGAGCTACTCCTGCACGCTGAGGCTGAGGCGCACCCGCGCATCCGGCGGAATACTGGCGAGCGCATGCCACGTTTCTCCTGCACCGGGCACGGCAAAAACCATGGTCGTGCCGTCACGGGATTCCAGCAGCTTGCCGTCCGCCTGCCGGCGCTCAAATGCCCGGATCATGGGAGCCTCAGCTCCGTTCGGTGGATCGCGTTCCGTGCTCCCGTCGAGCACCACGGAGGCTGCGGCGGTGACGGTTGGCGGCGTCTTGCCGGCGTTTTCAATGGTGAATGGCACCGCCAGCACGACCCCGAATGTCGCATGGTTCTCAAGCCTGCCTTCGGCAACGAGCAGCCGGACGCGTCCGGGGTTTCCACCACCACCACCTCCTCCTCCAGGGGACGGCGGATTCGCCCTGGCGCTTGTGCCGGTAGTCGCTGCCAGCAGGCCACCCATCATCTCGGAAAATGCCCCGAGTCCGGGTTGTGGCGTCTCCGAGGAGGAACTGTCGGTATGCGGGAGCACGAAATCGCCGATGGATTCCTTGATCCGCTTCAGTGCTCCGTTGACGTAGACCTTGTGTGTTCGACTTTCCAGTGCCGCCGACACCCAGTCGTCGTGCACCGGCGGCTCCGAAAGGGCGAAGGCATTCTCCACCTCGCCACCGTTCGACAGTTCATCGACGAGGAAAACTCCCGCGACATCCAGCGCTTCGGAAGGAGGCTTGGGACCCGCCAGATACTTCACCACCAGCCGCGGCGCCCGCAGCAAGGCGACATGGTGCGACTGGTCCGCCAGTTCCTTGGCAGATTCCTCCTCGAAGTCTCCCGGCACTTGGATGCGCGTGCCCTTGGGCCGACGCAGCAGGCAGAGATGACCCAGCGTCGCATTGGGACTCTGACTGGCAATCACCCTGACGTCACCCGCGGGCGGCTTGGCTCCCGTCCGCTTGAAGGCCTCTAGGGCCGCCAAGGCCTCGGCAAAGAAGCAATACGGCGCTTGGTCGGCCGGAGCCGGCACCCGCACTTCGGTCCCGCCATGCGTGATGCTGAAGGCAATGGCTGGGCGGCCGGTTGCCGTGGGCATCATCTTCGGCCAGAACCACTGGACTATCGAGGTGCCTAGGCTCGCAATGACCTCGCGCGCGGTGGCCTGTTCGCCCGCGGGGTTATTTGCGCCTTCGGAGGTCAGCCGCGGTGCCAGCACCATTATGGAGGTGCCGAGGTCGTTGTCGCTGAATGCCGGCAGTCCGACCTCGCCGGCCAGTTCGGTGGCCGCCGCATCGATCAGCGGTTCGGGATGGGGGCGCCCGGGTTTACCCCACCAAGCCCGTCCGGTCGTGCGCCCCGGGCTGCTTATTCCGAGATGCGCGACCATTAGCCTCTCCTGAAAGTCGCCGTCCGACAGGCACCGCGTATGCACGCAAACCGTGCTCACGCGACTCAGCAAAAAGAACGAGGACTTCCCGAATCCATAGGTGCCGCCGGCAATGCCCTTCGCGGAGTCCCGTCCGATTTCGAACATGAAGTCGACGAAGTTGCGTCGCTGGCCGGGCGAGATCGTTGGAATGTTGGCCGCAATCGGTCCGTTCAGACCTGTGGTGCCGCGGTCGGAGAAGACCAGCACGGCGAAATCCTCCCGCGCAATTCGTTCCCTGATCTGTGCTGCGCTCGGCTGCACGGCGAACATCCGCTCCAGCAGAACCCGCTTCTGTTCTGCATTCGGCTTATAGTAGTGAATCGCGAATCGCACCTCATCACCGACGCGCGCGTCCCAGGAATTCTGCACCGCCTCGCGCAGCACGACCGTGAGCGAACCCATGGACGGCGTGCCCAGCACCCGTTTGGCGCCCTCGGCCTTCGGCCCACCGGTCGGTGAAACCGGCTCTTCGTGCAGCAGCATCTTCACAGCCGACATGCGAACTCCTTCAGCCACCGGTTGGCGGCCTCTTCACCGAGCGGCACGGGCGGCTCGACCGAGAGCTCGATTTCATAGCCCAGCGTGATGACTCCCGGTGGCAGCCGTCCACCCGCCAGCGTCGCCGGCACAATGCGGGGAAAATCCGCGCCGACCTCATAAAACCGCGCCTCCCGAATCTCGAAGCGCTCGGCCTCGAGTTCCGGCGCGGCTCCCTCGACAAATCCGGCTTCGTCCAGCAGTCGCGCTAGCGCCGCAGGAGCGGCGATTGCGCGGATTTCGCCGAGGAGTGAACTGATCGACATCGTGCCTTCGGGCACGGCCTCCAGCTTAAGTGAAAGAAAGCCGAGCTTTCCGCCCGGCGGCGGCGCCAGCTGTTCGACGCTGCTGATCGAATGAAAGAGCCCGTGGGTGCGCAGGGTGGTCTTCACCTCGATGGCCGCCGTGCCGCGCCGAAAGTCATGCACGCCGCCCAGCGGACCGGTCCACGTGTCTAGGAGAGCGGAATCAAGGAGCAGCACCCGCCGGAGCAGCCAGAGTTCGCCAAGCAGACCGACGGCCTGATCCCGGCCGAATGCCCCGACGCCGGTGCCGAACAGGCTGCGCCACTCCTCCAGCAGATTGGCGCAGCGGCGGGCGGCATTCGGTCCCGGCCGGGCCGCTTCGGCGACCACCTCTTGGGCCAGACGCCCAAAGATCCCGTGCAGCTCGTGCCGGGTGCAGTAAAGATCAAGGTAGTGCCGCCTGGCGCCTTCCTGCAGAAGTTCGCGAGGAGCGTTGGCCCGGAGCCCGGCGGCCCGCAAACGGACGGAAAGGTCTTCGCCGGCCGCCAGCGGCACCATCAGGTGACGACGCCCTAGGTGATCGCGCCCCACCACGACGTCCGCGTCCTCGACGGTCAAGCCCGTCGCACAGACTGCCGTGGCTCCCGCGTCGAGCGGAACCTCGGTTTGCAGCCAGAGTGACTCGAGTTCGCGCGTGGTCAGCATCGCTATGCGGCGTCCTCGGCTTCCTCTGCCGGCGGATACTCGGGCTCCTCCCGCTCGACTCCGGACATGTCCACCGTCTCATAGGCCTGGGGCGTTTCGACGGCCGGCTCCGGCAGCACCACCGCGATCCCCATGACATGCTCCAGCGCCTGCAGGCCTTCACGCTGTTCGTTCGGCGTGCCGTCCTTCTTCGCGACCGGCACGGAATCACGCGCAATGGGATACAGCAGCAGCAGCCCGTGACGCGGCAGCCGCTCGTTGCGCAGCTTCTGCAGCTCCTCGTGGGACAGCTTCGTGAACTTTTCCGCATCCGCCAGATCCGCCACGATGTCCACCCGGGACATCAGGGACTTGATGTTGGCCGTGGTGGACTTGTCCGGGTGGCCGTCGACCATCCGGGAGCGGTTGATCAGTCCGACGCTCCCCATGCCGGTCTCCCACGCGCCGCGCTTCGTCTCGTCGCTCTGACCGATTACGACCACGTTCCATTGCTTCAGGGCATCCTCCTGATTCTGTGCGCGGATGTATTTCAGCAGCAGTTCGCTCTGGAGTTCGCGGCTTTGGGGATGGAAGGCATAGGCTTCAAAGAAGCGCAGCACGTCGCTCACCGGCACGTCGAGCAGCTTCAGGTGACCGTCCTTCGGCCCCATGACATGCTGGGCGCTCGACTTGGCGGCCGAAAGCAGATCGCGGGCCGCGATGAGGTTGCGGCCAAGCCAAGCGCGATCGCGGTGATGAAAGAGAATCGTCTGGCAGCGCATCCCGCCGTAGGAGACGTAGGCCTTGATCGCGGCCTGCATCTTGAGGCGCGAGGTGATCATGAGGGCGGGGTGCGTGCGAATGCGCGGTCCGAACTGTCGGGGCGTTAGTCCTAGGGTGTAGCGCCGCACTTCCGCGCGGAACTCCTCCTCAATGGTAGCGAGGTCGAAGAAATAGTCGCGCAGCTCCTCGGTCATCCAGATGCGCGGCAGGTCCTCATAGCCCGGCCGGTAGCCGAACCAGCGCCCCATCTGCATCAGCGTGTCGTAGGCGGTCGAGCTGCGGATGAAGTAGCTTGTCACGAGGCCCTCGACGGTGAGACCGCGCGCAAGGGTATTGCCCCCGACCACCACGATCACGCGTCCGGGACGGGAGAAATCCAGCCGGGCCGGACTGAGGTAGTTGTCCACAATGACCTCGGTCGAGTTCAGCACGCTCGCTAGGTGCGGCAGGAGCATGTCGAAGGTTGCGGGTCTGCTCCTGCTTTCGGCCTCGACCGGCGTGACGCGCTTGCTTTCGTGCAGCCACTGCTCGCGCAGCTCGCCGATGAAGACCCCGTCATTGGTCGCGAAGCGCTCCGCCAGCCGGGCGCCGTGCTGCGCCACGGCTTCGCTGATCAGATTGTGGCCCGCAACCCGCTGCGTGGTGTGCACCATCATGGTCGAGAAATCAATGGATCCCTCCCGTGCCAGCCGGGCGGCCGTGGCCATCATGAAATACCGCAGGGCAAGGTCGAGACTGGCCGGCACCTCCACGTCGCCGTCGCTGGTGCCCGCCCGGAGCGCGTCCGCCTCTTCGTCGTCGATGGGGCGCACCATGTCCAGTCCGTCGATGTCCGCCTCCTCCTCCTCCGTGTTGATGCGTTCGCGGCCGAAGATCTTTTCGGGCCCGAAATAGGCCTTGGGGCGGGGCAGGGTGATGATGAAGTTGCTGGGGTAGAGGCTGTCCGTTCCGGGTGGTTCGTTCAGGACGTTCGCGAAGGGCGTGGCGGTGTATCCGACATAGGCCACCTTCGGCATCTCCCGGAGCAGCCGGACCAGCAGGGCGTTGATCTTCGACCGTTCCGCGTCGTTTTTCGATGTGTTGATCGATGCCTGGTCCGCCTCGTCATCGATCACCATGATGGCGCAGTTTCGACGAATGTCCGGGTGAGTGCCCTCCAGCCACTTGATGAACCGCTTGAGCCGGTTGCCGTTCTTCTTCAGCACCGCGAGAACGCGCGGTCCGTTGCCCTGGTTGAGCACCGCATCGGCCTTCATCGGGATCTTGCCGCTGAAGTCGCTGTCGGCCGTGGTCAGCGTCATCCAGCCGCCCGGCACCTGCGATGTGAGCTCCTTCTCCAGCCGCTGCTGGGTCTGGTTTCTCAGCGCATTGGTCAACCCCGAGAGCACCACGAACAGGCGATACTGCACGTCCGCGGCCTTGGCGATCACCGCAGTGAAATTCGCCGTCTTGCCGCTTTGCACATAGCCGACGACCAGCCCCCGGGTGCGGATTGCCGGCATGCCCGGCGGCGCAATGCGCGAGACGACCTGCGTTGAAGCGCGATCCAGTTCGTCAATAGCGGGCTGTCCCCAGCCGCGCTGGTTCTGGAGGTATTTGACGAGCGACGGCCAGTATTTGTCGTTCGGGCCGGGGCCCGGATACCATTCCACCAGTTCGTTGTCGGCGAGAATGGGCGGGTCGCGGAGAATGTAGATACGGTGAATCTCGGCCTTGGCGGCATTCCGCGCGACCTTGGCGTCATCCGGGCCGAAGACATTGAGCGTATCGGAAAAGGCTTCGTCCGGATGGGCGCCGGTCTTGAGGCATTTTTTGAAGTATTCGGTCGCCGGATGGGGGCGAGCCGGCTCGATGACCTCGGGTTCACTGCTCTGGCTGAGGAAGAATCCGGGTTCCGGCAGACGGTCAAAGCTCGCTAGCGGCCCGGACTGCGGCACCAGTGCCATCGGGGTTTCCGCCACCTCGGGCATCAACCCGAAATACCATTCCGCATTTGCGCTCAGCAGAAGCAGACTACGCAGATCCAAAGTGCCGGTGCGAAAACGCAGCAGGGATCCGATCGATACGCCCACAACCAGATAGCGGTCGTTTTCCCCGACGGCATCAACCAGAACGCCGATGTAGGAGCCTCCGGCCTCATCGACTCCCTCGAGGACCTGGATGCCGTCGTAGTAGACCAGCGCAGTTCTGTAGGACAGGGTTTTCACGCGGCGACTACGCTGCAGCTGGTGTTGTGATCGAACATCCGGTGCGGCCACCACGTATGGTGCCGGGCCCTGCCCGTCTGTTGAATTCGGCCGTCACCGGGATTCAGCCGAATTCGGCAGATGTACCCCTTCTGAAATTTCGGCAGCTTGAGCATGTCCGCGCAGGCGGTTTTGGACCGCAGGACCGAGAGGCCGCGGGCTATGCACGAATTGGTGCCGAAGTTCGTCATTGGTCGCAGCGTCTGGCAGGAATGGAAGTCCTCTGCCTTTACCGGACTGTTCCACACGACGCGGAAGATGTCAGTTGCTACCCTGATTTCTTCCGCCTCGTCTGGAGGGCAGCCGGAGGGCAGTGAATCTCTATATTCCATTTCAAATTTCTACTGAGAGTGTGGGGAGTGAGGAATGTTGCTGCCACGTCGCCCTTGAAGGCGGACTTGGTGCGGGATGAACGGACGTTGCCGGCCCTGCAGAAGGCCGCTCGATCTCGCAAAATGTCTTTCTTGGGGAGGTGCTGTATTGTAGCAAATCCTTTTTCCGAGCGCTTCTCAACAAGACGCAGGAGGCCAATGATTTGGGCTGCTCTCGGCCCACTATGCCGCGGATAGCTGCGGCTGCGCCCGTGAAACCGGCGGTGACGCCGGCACCGCGAACAGGAATCAGCCCATGACGTCCGAGAGCGAACAGGCGTTGGCGACGTTACGACGGATGGCGCGGGGACATCCTGGCGCGTCGTCGGGCGAACGGGCGGCGTTCGAGATCCTGCGGAATCGGCGGGACGGCACGCCGGTGGATTTTGGCGACTGCTTTGTCCGCCTTGACGGCATGGGCAAGCGGACCGTGGTGCAGCTGCTGATCGACATAGCAACAGGCAAGACGGGCCTGGTTGAACTGAGTTGAAGGCAGGGCCACTGGCCGGCAACCGCCCGCGAATAGGATTGGAACCGCCCGGCGGGAACATCATGAGAAGAAACCAACCGCTCCGTCCGCCATGAGAATCCCGACATCGAAGCCGCCATGCTAAGCCGCAGTCGCGACCTGGCCGCTTGCACCCGGGAATTTATGGAGACCATCGCGGCACTGCGCGCCCAGCAGCGCAACGATGTTGAAATCATTTGGAATGCCGCCTGCCACATCAATGTCGTAGATCACGACATCTCCGCGCTCCTCTATTTCGACACCACGACCGAAGACATCTGGGCGCAACGCACCGTGGCCCGGACCCTGGCCACAATCATCTACGAGGACTGCGAGGACCTGCAGCAGTTGCTAGGAATAAAGTTCATCACCGCCTGTGTCGAGGCGGAGTGTTACCCGAAGATCGAGACGGCACACAAAAGCGCCTGTAAGAAACTGTCCGCCTTCTCCAAGAAACACGGGCCTCTCCTGAAGAAGATCCGGCACAATGCCGGCGCCCACAAGGAGCACGATGCTTTGGCGTTCCTCACGGCAGTGGTCGAGGCTGGCCCGACCGAGTTCGTCAACCTCGCGTGCGATTTCAGCGCCATCCTCGTCGAACTCGGCAAGATGTGTTCGCTGGCGATCAAGAACGCCAACGAGACCTACCGCGCGAAGGGCGTCATCAAGTAGGGTCAAAGCCATGTGCGAACCGACCAACGAATTCTCCACTCCGGCCCATGATTGTGCCGAGGCGCATCACGTGCTCGCCCTGGCGGCCCACCACGAAGGAGAAGTGTTCGCATCGGGCAGTGCTGTGCTGGTGGCGCCGCATCTCGCCCTGACGGCCAGACATGTCACCGAAGACTTCACGCAGCACTTCGAGGGTCAGGCGGTGTGTGCCGACGGACGCGCGACCTTTGCCATCCTGGCGCGCGGATATTTCGGCGGGGCGTGGCGGATGTTCGATGTATTGCGGACCTTCAATACCGCGGGAACGGACGTCACGGCACTCTACCTCACACCCGCGTGCGGGGAGCCGGCCGATTTCGTCTGGCCTCGCGTGGAACTCGACCTCCTGCCGCCTCGCACCGGTCGCCGCGTTTCCACCTGGGGCCACATCAACCCTCATGCCTCCTTCTCCGGCCCAAGCCAGGAGGCGATCCACTGGTATGCCACGCTAGCCCGGTCCTCGGGGACCGTGGGGGAAATCTTTCCCCGCGAGCGCGACAGCGCCCTCGTCAATTACCCCGCGTTTCATTTCGACGCCCGAGTAGATGGCAGCATGAGCGGCGGGCCCGTTTTTGATGAGCATGGCCGGCTGGTTGGCATCAATACCCGGTCACTACCGGCGACGGCAACGGACCCGGTGCACACGTCAACAGCCGCCCTGATGTGGCCGGTCCCGGCCCTGCCATTCGCCACCGATGGCGAAACCTACCCGCCAAACGCCGATGTCCAGTTCATCGAGGATCTGCACCGATTGGGGTTCCTGTCCATGCTCAACCACGAGGCGGTGCGGGTGGACCGGGCCACCTCACCGAGCGAACTGCATGTCAGCGTCACCATCACCGGGGATCGCCACTAGATGATCACGCTGAAATTCTCCAATCTCCCGGTGTTGAACCAGCGCTTCGAGTATGACGGCTACAAGCGGCTGCTGGCTGATCCGGAATTCCGGCGGCAGTTGGATGAGAAGAACCGGGATGAGCTGCACTGCGGAAAATTTGTATGGTCGAACAAGGAGGAAGGTTCCTCGGTTCTCTTGCAGCGGATCATCCTGGGGCTGGAGGCGAGGATTCCGGCCATGGTCAGTTTGGAGTTGGGTTGTCGCGGGCGCTTGACGGCCGACTTGGTCGAAAAACTGGCCGATCCCTTCACCCTCGGGCCCGGCGGAACCGCCGCGTGCTACTACAATCATGCGCCGGCCCTGATCGAACCCCGCTTCGCCTTGAAGGAGGCTGACGCAGAGCTCTGGGAACTGGTCCGGACCTTCTATCGTGGCATCCGAAACAAACTGTTTCACGGCCACATGGTAACCGACCTTACCGCGGCCAAGCTCGACTACATCTTCTCGGTATTCGACCGGGTCTATGCCTGGAACGACTCATGGTGCGACATCATCACGCGGATGAACGAAGTTGGTCGCGGCATGCACGGCCCGCCGCGCCCGGCGCCGAAGCAGCCATGAATCCTGCTCCACGATTCCAGGCCGAATTCATGATCCGGCAGAACATCGGTCGCAGTCTGGGGTGCGTTGCTTCCACACCAGCCGTAACATTCACGATTTTCCCGGAGTGCTATCAGCCTTGATTTTGGCGGAAGCCCGCAACTCCTCAGCGACAAAACGCGTGAAATCGGCCAGGTCGCCGCGCACCGAGGCCTTTTCCAACGCCGCCATGTATTCCGCCCGGTGCTCGACGCGGATGGCGGTCCAGTTGTAACCATCCGAGGCGAGCATGATGTTCATCAAGAAACGGGCGATGCGGCCATTCCCATCTGAATAGGGAGCCCCGTGCCGGCGATTTCCATCTCGGCGACGATGTAGCTGATGGAGGTGAAGGACGCGGACGTGGCAGATACATACGGGGGTCGGAACCGGGGTCCAAGCGAGAACTCCCCAAACCGGCTAGTGACGGGGTAGTGTCGGGTGAAGGTCGGGCGTCGCATGCCGGACGCGCGGCCTTGCTTCGCGTCGGCTTCCGACGCTGGCCACTTGCCGGGCGAACGTGACTGGGTTGCGCTGAAAGCCTCGACCTTTGGGCCGCTCATTCGCACTCTGATCGTGGATATGGCCAAAGCGAACCCCGAACCGTTGCCGACGGACGAAGAGCTTAAACGGGCTCTGCCGGATTTGTTCTACGTCGCGTCCCACTGCACGGCTTATCATCGCGCGTTCGCTGGCGTTTTTCCCGAGGCGGCGGCGAGTGGCGTCGAGATCAAACCCAGTGGTGAACTGCAGCGGGCCTTTAACGCCATCACCGAGGCCAATCTGATGTTCATTCGGAAAAGCGCGGAATTCTTCAAACCGCGGAAGAACGGCGACAAGCGGGATTCATTGTATTCCTACCTCTACCCGGGCTACACCCGGCAAGGGTGGATTGTCCCGGAGGAGACTTACGAGGAATTCCACAAGCGGGTCGGCCATATCACGGTGGCTGAGGCTCGCCACGGCAAGGTGGCCTGGCCGATCTTCGAACTGTCGATGCAGGCCATGAATCAATGGGTGGATTTCTTTGCGGCCATGGCCACAGCGTATGCGGCGGACGCGGAAACGGCGGCATTTTGCGCCCGTTACGCCGAGGTGATCCGGAACGAAGCGGCCGACGTGGAGCGCGCGGCACTGCGTTCCCGCGGCTCGCCGGCCCCCGCCAGCGCGGTCTGACCCAGTCTGCTCATGACCCTTGTCCTTACCGAAGTCTCCCCGGCGGGAATCGCGATGGTGGCGGACTCGGCGATTTCCATGCCGGACGGACGCGGCGGGCTCACGACGGTCGACAAGGTGGAATGGAGAAAGTTGATCTGGTCGGCACGGGCTGCCGCGGGCATTTCCTACTGGGGAAGCATCGGTGACGTGATCGCCAGAAACGAGCGCTTCGATGAATGGCTTGAGTGGCGGATTGCCAATGGCGCATACAACGACCTGCCCTCCTTGGCCGATTATCTGGTCGCCGAGCTCAACCGGGCTGCCGGGGGACGTCCTACGCCCCGCCCAATGGGACTGCATGTGGCTGGTTTTCACGCGTGGGTTGACGGCACGCGGCGTCCGGTTTTCTATCATATTCATAACGGTCACGGCGGAGCCATTCGCTGGCAGGAAACGCGGGATGCCGTGGGGCGGTTGACTGCCGCCACTCCGATCCAGGAATGGGACCCACGGGGCCTCTTCACACGCAATGATGACATTCCGGGGCGCCACGAGCCGGTGCCGGAGGCGGTGGCGCGCCTCAAACGGGGGTGGATCACGCGCAACGGGGATTTCGCGACCTACTTGGTTATCTCGGGAGGCATTGAAGGCATCTGCGGCCG